>JAEOSD010000033.1 GCA_016840545.1 Promethearchaeota archaeon | reverse complement strand
AATAAATGAAGGAATAGATAGAATTGAAAATTAGTTTTTAATTTCTTCTTTTTTCATTAACCTTCTTAGCATTATCCTTCGAAAGATTTCAAATTCAGGGTAATCATTTATAATATAGAAGAAATATCTTAGATTTGCTAATTTCAATGATAATTTGTATTGACTTAAATACATAGCCGCTCTTGAGATTATATTAAGAAGGATAGTTATGGTTAAAGAAGAGATGTGAAAAATAAAACCACTCTCTGTTAGAATAAAAGCAATTATAGCAATAATCACTGTTGTCATACCTATATAAATATTCAATGCTCTGTATTTATATGGATATTCCTTAATAATGATACCCTTTACTATCCCTGATATACCAATTATTATTACTGGAAAAGCTAAAAGGTTTATTATTTGATTTAAATCTGCATTTGGAAAGGAAAATAGAAATATTAGAAACCACAATCCAAATAAAATACATCCAATACCAAATAACACATTTAATACTTTTAGGGATAATTCATTAAGTTTTTTAGAGAATCCTTTATGAATTTTTAAAATTCCGTAAATTAATAATGAAAACATAGGATAAATAATAATTGACATTATAAATGTTAATTTTAAAAACAAGGGGAGGATTAATATCCCTATAATTAAAATTACTAAATTTATCCCATCTGCTTGTCTTTTTTGCCTATCCATTATGTTTTCTGTTATCATCATATAAGAAAATCAACTCTTGGATTATGATATAAATTCATTAACTGCCTATTAAATTTTTAGCTACAATCTAACATCGAAGTATTTTTAATTTTTACTGCTATTTTTGTGTCTAAATATTAGTAAAGAAATTAAATATGGTACCAACACTGATATTAAAGGCTCGAATCCCAGGAATTCTTGCTTTTTCTATAGCATCTATAAAATTTTGACCAGAACAATGAATTGGAAACATATCTATTTTCTCAATTTGGAGCTCATTAAAATATTCTATCGTTCTTTTAATTCTATCATTTGATGCGTTAACCATATGAAAACCTCCGATTATATGACTAATTGGTTTATTACTTAAGGTTTTTACATAATTAACTGTATTTATTATTCCCGAATGACAACATCCATTTAATATTATAATTTTATCTAAATTTTCGATAATGATACATTTATCGTCCCAAATTTTATCCACACTAATTAAACCATTGTGAAGAAATAAAAAGTTATTAAAATCTTCTTCCTTGTTTTTCCTAGGAATTTCACCACTAATTATAATTCTCAAATCATCCTGCTTGAAAATTTCAACCTTCTCTTTTGAAAAAATTATATTTCCGTTTAAATAATCTACTTTTTCTAAATTAATTGGAACTTGATTTACAATTTTTAATGATTGTAATAATGGAATGACATCTTTTCTTGTCTTACCTATTAAATCTTGATTTTGAATTTCTTTTGTACGATTGAAAAACCTCTCAAAATTTGCATAATAATGGCTAATAATATCAACTTGATTCTCTATTCTTTCTAAAATCTTATATAAACCACCTGTGTGATCGTAATGCCAATGAGATAGAATTATTGTATCAAGATCATAAAGAGGATACCCTCTTACATCCAAATTATGTAAAAAGCTTAAATTAGTGCTACCTGTATCAAAAATTATCTTCTTTAATAACTTGTTATTAGAAGAATCTTCCTTTCCCTTAACTTCCCAGATGTTAATAAGAAATCCTAAACCATGTTCTGCTATTGATTGTGTTGCGAATAATTTATTAAGTTCGATATAATTTAATCCTTTGGAATTTTGGAGATTTTGCCAAGGAAAAACAACGTTATTTGCTAACAATATAATTTCTATTTTTATCATAGCATCTAATTGAAAATTTAAAGGAATAATATAATATAATTCCCTGTAATTATTAATACAACTGCAAGTAAAAACCTTTTTCGAAATTTTTCTTTTAAAAGTAAAATCGAGAGTAATTGCTGAACCATTGGCGTATTTGCGGTAATTGTTGATGTTAATACTAATCCATTAATTTCTGCGGCTAAAATAAATATCGCATCTGCCAAGCCTAAGGATAACATTCCTGCTATTCCAATGAATAGAAAGTACTTTAAATTATTTCTACTTTCCTTTTTAAATCCATTATAATATTCTTTTTGAAATGCTCCTAATATTGCTATTGCTATCATACCAAAACTCACTCGAAAGAAATTAGATACAAATACATCCCCCGTTAAAATTCTAGCTTGGTTTAATGAAACATAAGCAATCGCCCAAAAAAGAGCCGTACCTATAGCTAATAATACACCTAAAATTAGGTTTTCTGAAATTCTTTCTTTTAAACTTCTTTTTAATTTGTTTTTGTCAGATTTATCTTTTGAACTTAATATAAATACACTTGATAAAATTAATAAACCTCCAATTAATATAGAGGGCGTTACTTTTTCATCAAAAAGAAAAAAAGAAAATGGATATACAAATATAAGTGATAACTGAGTAAGTGGATAAGCACGAGAAGCATCAATCCTCTTTAATGACATATAATAAAATAAATCTCCAATTGTTACACTTAAACCTGATATAAGACATATAATCAGAAAGAGTGATAATTCTGCATTATTCATATCATTAAGAAATAAATAATTCCCAAAAATTAATGAGATTAAAAAAGTACTGAAACTAACACAACAAAGTCTAAAGAACAAATTAGCTTTTGGTTGGGTTTTCCCGAGACCCCACTTATAAACAAGGGAAGCTGCTGCCCATGTAAACAGAGCGTCTAGGGTTAATATGTACCCTATTAATTCAGCCATTAAATTAATGTATTAAATATTGTTTTAAAATTTTATAATTAATTTTAAATTCAAATTTAAGATTAATAGAAAAAATAATTAAAATTATTTCTCCAGCATATAAGATGAGAAGTTCCACTTTTATGAAAGTTAATTACAGCCTCTTATGTAGCAAATAAATTGATATAATCATCATCCACGTAATAATCGCAAAAGTCATCAACCATTCAATAATGGGGATCCATGTAAATAAAAAGATCGCAAATATTAAAATGATACCAAAGCCTAAATAAGATTGGAATCTATTAAAACTAGTGCTCTTCAAAAATAATACACTATAGAATAGTGTATAGATTATTCCTCCAATTGTACTAATAACAAAGAAAATTCCGTGCAAATCAGAGTACAACGAATTATACATTAAGGATGGAAAAACCCCTACTAAAGTAAAAAATATGCATGAAATCAATGCTACGACTATTGCAGCTTTTCGTAATTTTGGAGATATGTTTTCTTCCTTAAGAATTCTATTTATGTGAAGAAATAAAGGGAAAGCAAGGATTCCAGATAGAATTATTCCTAAATTAAAAAAAATCGCACCTGGAGACCATTCTCCTCCCAACCAGCTTATCATATTATCATCAAAATTAAATCCTGAAAAAAGTGAAAGGGCTATTAAATCACCAGTTAAACCAATTATGACTGATAATAATCCACAGATAGGACCAATCTGAGTTTTTAATAATTTATTAAAATAAAATTTCAAATCTTCCATTCTTTTCCATCTCTTCATTTATATGTTTTTATCTTTAAAAAATAATCTTTTGAAGGAATTTGGTTAAATAGAAACATATTAATAACTTGGTCTCTAAAATTATCATTTTTTTCTGCCAATTCAAGCATATTAGAAAGAAATTTTCCTCCATTTTCAAAAAAGAAATTAATCATCGAAGTTTTCATTTTGAAATTTCTAATAATTTTTTTAATATTAGGATTAAATTTGTAATATTTTAACGTTTCTTTGGATATATTTTCATTTTCTAAAGCATTAATGGCAGTTTCAGCTGCAGCATTTCCTGATACAACACTAGGATGGATACCTTCGCCGCTTATAGGAGATACAAAACCCGCAGCATCTCCAACGATCATTAAATTATCTTCATATAAACAATTTTCTTTGACTCCTACGGCAGGTACAGGATAAGCAGCTTCCCATATAGTTTTATAATTTGTTTGTGGAAAAAATTTTTTTAAAAAAGGATCTTTGATAAATTTACTGTAAAGATAATTAATATTATAATTGAGATTTTCTTCCGGCCAAGTACCACATCCAATATTAAATCTCTTATCGTCTAATGGAAATATCCACGCATATCCTTTATAGGGTTTAAAAAACATCGACATATTTTCTTTATCTAGACTATTTTCTCCTTCTAATATTGCACACTTACCTACACCAATTTCATTGATATTCCATTTTTCGCGTAATCCAGATTTAATTGCTAATTTTGAACTCATTCCATCAGCAATAACAATTAGTTTTCCATAATATTCCTCTGTACCGGAAGAAGTTTTTGTTTTTATTCCAACTCTTTTGTTATTTTTTCTTATATAATCAAAAGAGATATTTTTATCAAAAAATTCAGCTCCAGTATCTACAGCAACGTCTCTAATAAAATTATCAAATGAAAGACGATCTACATTGATTGAGTAATCTCTAATATTTTTCCATGAATATCTTAATTGATGATAATCTGCAGAATATATTGTCATTCCGAATATAGGAGTATAGTCCAATTTACGTAATTGTGGATAGTATTTGAATATTCTTGAACTAACGGCCCCTCCACATGGTTTACGCCAATTAGAATCCCTTTCTATCAAAGCAACTTTATATCCTGCTTTAGCGATGATTTCAGCACATTTCGAACCAGCAGGTCCAGCCCCTGAGATTACTACATCATACATAATTTACGTATATAATCTTTGTAGTTTAGAAAATGAAATCATAATATCATAAAAAATTTAGCAATATCTTCAGAAAAGCGTGATCATATTTTAACAGTTATTCCAGAAGCTAAAATTGAAGTAATTTTGAAATAGTAGTTTTTTTCCATCTTGAATCCTTAAAATTTATAGAAAATTACAAAAAAATTATTAAAATAATACTGCTTTAAAACAATTATGAAAAAAGAAGATTTATTGAAACCTTCGAATTCTGTTTTTTTGAAAGATGCTGAAATAAAATCCCTAGAGGAAGAAAATATTCCAACATACAAAACTGGAACTACTACAGTTGGTTTGATTTGCAAAGATGCAGTAATACTTGGTACTGATAAAAGAGCTTCGATGGCATATTTTGTAGCAAGTAAAACTGCGGAGAAATTGCATAAAATCCAAGAATTTCTTTATATGACCATCGCAGGCAGTGTTGCAGATGCGTTATACCTTATTGATATTTTAAAAGCTGAAACTAGCCTATATCAATTAAAACATGAAAAACCGATTAAAGTAAGTTCTACTGGGAGATTGTTGAGTAATATCTTGTATCAAAATAAATTATACCCATTTGAAGTAGGACTTATTCTTGGTGGAGTTACTGAAGAAGAGGGCCCCACTCTATTGAATATTGGAGCATATGGTTCCATTTTGCCAGAAAAATTCTGTGCAGTTGGTAGTGGTCAGAATTTTTCTTATGGTGTTTTAGAAGCTAAATATAAAGATGGATTAACGGCTAATCAGGGGAAAGAAATTGTGATTAAAGCAGTTACTTCATCTATCATACGAGATATGGCTAGTGGAAATGGTATTGATATTGCAGTTGTGAAAAAGGAAGGTCCAGCTGAAAGGGAATTTATTCCTATTAAAGAATAATATAATACTGTTTTATATCAATCATTCCATATCTATTTGCTCTTTCTGTATTTAAATATTTTGTAATAATAAAGCTTAAATCTTAGGATTTCAATAAATTTAAAAAGAATAACATATCATTATATTTCAAATAAATTGCATATTATAAAGATAGAAGAATCAACTGGTATAGCATTCAATTACTTTTGAAAGCAATTAAAAAACAATTAAATTTTTAACATGGAGCATCATCAAAATGAGTTACAGTATTTTAATTGATTTATCCCATAAGGAAAAAATCGAAGAGTTCCCAGAAATCTCTTTAGGTGAAGAAGATCTTGATATTGACTATATAGATAAAAATGAGGGACCTATTGATTTTGATACTCTTGAAGATTACGACATCCTCTTTATTGGAAATATCCAACATACTAAAAATGGAACTGATGATAAATTTACTAAAGAAGAACTATTAGCAATAAAGAAGTTTGTTGGAGAAGGTGGGGGATTGTTTTTAACTAGTGGTGATGGGGGAGATAGAGATGTTTCTATGAAACAAGGATCAATCAGAGTGCTCTATAGAATTACCGGAGTAAAAAGATATTGGCATGGAGTTATCCAAGAAGCCTCATCAAATTTTATAGTTAATAGAAATAATCTTTTAATAAATGAAATATTTACACATCCAATATCTAATGGTCTGTCTGAGGTAGTGCTTCCTAACTGTACATTTTTTACTATTACAGAAGAGGATGTTGAGGATATAATAGTAACATCCGAAAAAGCAGAATTCAAATATTATATCGATGATGATATTAGTGGAATTGGACCTGTACCTATTTGTGTCGTTTCTGAATTTTATAATGGAAGATCTGTTACGATTGGTTCTTCAGATTTCTTATTAGAAGATTCTGATTTTGGTTTAGATGCTGGAGACAATCAATTATTCCTTGAGAATATTATTAATTGGTTAACATTTGAAATATAGGTTAAAGTTAATTTATTAATTATTAAATCATGGTATTTAGACTACTTCGTCCTGATGCTAGTAAAGTTTGGGAGGACGAAAATATTATATCTAGATTTTCTAGATATAAAGGTATAATGGATGGAACTCAAATAGCAAGGTACTTAATTGCTAAAAGCTTAGAGTGCGAATTCAACCCTCAGGATTCTTTAGATGATCTAGAGAAATTATTGCAAGAAAAATCAATAGAATTTAAAGATTTATTAATGAAAGAAGTACCTGAACTAAAAAATAGAGAAATTATCCCAAATTCATATCTTAAATTAGCTGAAACTATTGCCTACAAATATCTTGAAAGCTGTATATTTTGCGAAAGGCAGTGTAAAGTTAATAGAATTGATGGGAATAAGGGTTATTGTTTACTAACTAAGGATTCATATATATCAAGCGCCTTCCTCCATATGGGTGAGGAAAGTGTTTTAGTACCTAGCGGTACAATTTTCTTTCAAAGTTGCAATTTTGGATGTGTTTTTTGCCAAAATTATGATATTTCTCAGGCGTGGAAAAATCGTAGGCCGATTGAAGAAGTTGCCCGTAAGGTTAGCGATAAACAACTAGCAATTTTGGCTGAAAAATTAGCAGATAAAGGAGCTCTAAATATTAATTACGTAGGAGGAGATCCCATACCAAATATTCATACCATTTTGGGGAGTCTTATTTATCAGAATATTAACATCTGTCAACTTTGGAATTCTAATTTCTATTTGACTGAACAATCGTTATCATTAATAATAGATTTCATAGATTTTTGGTTGCCCGACTGGAAGTATGGAAATAATAAATGTGGAAAAAAGTATTCTGGTATTGAGAATTACTTAGATGTCATCGCCAGAAATCATAAAAGAGTACATGATGAGGGAAGTGGAGAAATAATAATCAGACATTTGGTCATGCCAAACCATATTGAATGCTGTTCTAAACCAATATTAGATTATGTTGCTAAAGAACTTCCTAAAGCTGTTATGAATATCATGGGGCAATTCCGGCCAGTTTTCCACAGTTCTAATTATCCTGAAATAAATCGTAGACCAACTTCAAAAGAAATACAAGAAGTAAAGAACTACGCAGACAAACTCGGAATTCTTTGGAGGCCTGTTTCTTGAATAATATTGGCTAATGTTTATATTATACACTTTTGAAAATTTTCAAGAAAAATATTTTTGTAAAGAATTATTTTTTTGATAAAAAAATAATAAAAGTTAAGTATTTGTGTGATATAAATTATTATTATTCCAAAAAAGCTAAAAAGGGTTGAGTCTATGAAATTAAAGAAAATTTTAATTCTATCTTTATTTACCTTGTTTTTGTTCACTATAGCAATTCTTATGAATGTAGATATTAATACTACTTTAGTTACTAATGATAATGATCAACAGGATGACAACAGATTGAAGTTATCTAATCCATATACCAATATTACTGCTGAAGAAGCTTATAATATGATATACAATAAAACTTTATATCCTGATTTACTCGCATTAGATGTTAGAGGTCAATCAGAATATGATTCTGGTCATATATGTAATGCTACTCTCATACCACATACACAACTTGAATCAAGAATTAGTGAACTTGAACCTTTTAAAGACACAGAGATTGTTGTTTATTGCGGAAGTGGAGTCAGAAGCGTAATAGCATGCGAAATTCTCGATTCTCACGATTTTACAAAAGTTTTTAATATGCTTGGAGGCATGTCAGCATGGAATTCCGAGGGTTATGAAGTTTGTATAGATGATTTTGACCCACCGATATGGGATGAGGTTCCAACAGATCAACTTTATGAGTATTGCGAAATTTTTGCTTATGATTTAGATGCGTCTGATCCTTCAGGTATCGATGAATGGTGGTTAAATGACACTTCATTCTTTAGCATTAATAATATTGGGCTTATCACTAACAATGGTCTTGTCCCTATCGGTGAATATTGGTTAGAAGTGAATGTGAATGATACTTATGGTAATACACTTACAGATATTTTTAAAGTAACTGTACAAGATACAACATCACCATCCTGGGTGTTACCCCCATCAGATAAAACTATGGAGTTTGGTGGTAGTTTTAATTATGATTTAGATGCTTCTGATCCTTCAGGTGTTGATAATTGGTGGTTAAATGATACCACTTATTTCGATATAGATGGAAATGGTGTAATTACGAATAAAGGTTTAGTCCCTATCGGTGAATATTGGTTAGAAGTAAATGTTAATGATACATATGGTAATACACTTACAGATAAATTTAAAATAACAGTAGAAGATAATATAGCCCCAACATGGGATGAAATTCCAACAAATCAACCTTTTGAGTATGGTGAGGCTTTTAACTACGATTTGAATGCGTCTGATGCGACGGGTATTGATGAATGGTGGCTAAATGATACCATGTACTTCGATATAGATGGAAATGGTGTAATTACGAATAAAAGTTTAGTCCCTATTGGTGAATACTGGTTAGAAGTGAATGTTAATGATACTTATGGTAATACACTTACAGATAAATTTAGAATAACAGTAGAAGATACAAAACCTCCATCCTGGGTGTTGCCTCCTTCAGATAAAACTATGGAGTTTGGTGGTAGTTTTAATTATGATTTAGACGCTTCTGATCCTTCTAATATTGATACGTGGTGGTTAAATGACACTTCATTCTTCAACATTAATAATGCTGGTCTTATCACTAACAATGGTCCTGTTCCTATCGACGAATATTGGTTAGAAGTGAATGTTAATGATACTTTAGGCAATAAACTTACGGATAATTTTAAAGTTACTGTACAAGATATGACATCGCCATCTTGGGTGCAAGTTCCATCAGATAAAACCATGGAACTAGGTGGTACATTTTATTATGATTTGAATGCTACTGATCTGTCTGGGATAGGAAGTTGGGAGTTAAATGATACCTTGTATTTCGATATAGATGGAACTGGTGTAATTACGAATAAAGGTTTAGTTCCTATCGGTGAATACTGGTTAGAAGTGAATGTTAATGATACTTATGGTAATACACTTACAGATAAATTTAAAATTACCGTAGAAGATACGACACCACCATCTTGGGTTCAAGTTCCATCAGATAAAACCATGGAACTTGGTGGTACCTTTAATTATGATTTGAATGCTACTGATCTGTCTGGGATAGGAAGTTGGGAGTTAAATGATACCACGTATTTCGATATAGATGAAAGTGGTATGATCACAAACAAAGGTTTGGTGCCTGCTGGGGTATATTGGTTAGAGGTAACTGTTGAAGATATTTATAATAATCCCCTTACAGATAAACTTAAAATTACAGTTGAGGACACTACTCTTCCATCATGGGCTCCTGAGCCCACTGATCAATATATTGATTTTGGTGATGGTTTAAATTATGACCTGAATGCCACTGATTTATCTGGGATAGGGAGTTGGGAATTAAATGATACCACTTATTTCAACGTTGATAGCAATGGCGTAATTACTAATATTACTTCTATTAACGTGGGGGTCTATTGGTTAGAAGTACGAGTTAATGATACTTTTGATAATCAACGTACCAAGGCTTTTAGAGTTATCGTTCAGGATATAGATGTACCAATTTGGATTCAAATTCCATCAGACAAAAACATGGAGGCTGGTACAACTTTTAATTACGATTTGAACGCTTCTGATGCTTCAGGTATTTATGATTGGTGGCTCAATGATACCACCTACTTTGATATTGATGACATTACTGGCGTTATTACGAATAAAGGTTTAATTCCTGTAGGTATATACTGGTTGGAGGTTCGAGCTTACGATCCTTATTCCCAATACTGTTCTGCTGAACTTAAAATAACAGTAGAAGATACTATAGCCCCAACATGGGATGAAACACCAATAGATCAATCTCTTGAGTATGGTGAGGCTTTTAACTACGACTTGAATGCTTCTGATACTTCTGGTATTGACCATTGGTGGCTCAATGACACAACTAACTTTGCTATAGATGAGATTACTGGTGTGATTACAAATACAACTTTACTTGAAGTGGGTGTGTACTGGTTAGAAGTAGCAGCATATGATCCTTATGGACATTATTGTTCAAGCATTTTTAAAATAACAGTCGCAAGCCCAACAATACCACAAGATTACTTCTGGTGGATAATTATTATTGGAAGTTCTGTAGGAGTTTCTGCAATTGTAGTAATTACAGTGATTATCGTTAAAAAAAGAAGATCTTAAAGAAATGGCCTGATAAAAGAAAATCTACTCCGTTAAGGCTAGCATTGGTAGATTTTAGCTTCAAACGAAGGATCATGTAGTCATGTATTTCTGAAGCAACAGATTTAGTAATATATATCGATCAGTATATAATGCTCATAACTATTCAGGGATTTACAGAGGACCATTATCTAAAGGAATTCTTGAAGTAAAAAAATGTGCAGATAAGCTGAATATTCTATATAAACCAGTATCTTAATACTTTTTCGATTCATTTAATTTTTAGCACATTATAGTAAAATCTAAAAATTATCAATTATTTTAAAAATCACCCACTTACTAAATTTTATTGATTTGAGACTGATTTCAAATGAGCTTAAAATTAGAAGACGTTAAAGGCTTAGGTAAAAAGGCTGAAAATCTTAAAGAAGCAGGTATTGATTCTGTTGAAAAGCTAGCAAATACTAAAATAGAAGATTTGTTGGAAATTAAAGGAATAGGGAAAGCCTCTGCTCAAAAATTTATCGATAACGCAAAATCCTTGCTTAAAAAAGATCAAGAAAGTGAAGCCTTAATAGCTAAAGATGAAGAGAAATTGGAAGAAAAAGCAATTGAGGAAGAATTAAGGAAGAGTGAAGAAAAGCGCGAAAAACTTCAGGGAAAAAGTGTCGAGAAAGGAGATTTTATTTTAGTGAAAATTACTGGAAAAACCCAGAAGGGTACAGTTTTTCAAGTTTCTTCCGAGGAGGATGCTAAAAAAGCAGGCATTTATGACGAACAAAAGGCAAAACAAGGATATTATACCCCTGAGTTTGTAATTGCTGGTAAACCAGGTTTTCTTAATGAGGGGCTAACAGAAACAATTGAAACTATGAAATTTTTTGAAAAAAAATCTGTTAGAATTCCTCCAACAAAAGCTTTTGGCAAAAGAGATCCCCAAAAAATAGAGAGAATCGGTATAGCGAAATTTCGAAAATTAAATGAAGGAAAAAATCCAGAGATAGGGCAAGAATTTATCAAAAAAGGTACTGGTCAAAGAGGTGTGGTTAGTAATGTTGTCCAAGGAAGAGTTATAGTAGATTATAATCATCCATTAGCAGGCCAATCTGTTGATTATAATTTAGAAATTGTAGATAAAATTGAACATTTTAATGAAAAAATTGAGTACTTTATGATATCTAAAGGGATTCCTAAACAAAATGCTTCAGAATTTAAAATTCAATATAGCAAAAATGATAAATCTCTTGATATTACAATCCCAAAAACGTTTCTCTTCCAAAATTTAACCTATCTGAAGTTTGGTTTGGCTTATGATTTACAGACTCATATGTCAGATGATATTAATGATGTTAAATTTATCGAAATATATGAAAAAATGCCTATTCCCGCAACTCCTGAAGAATCAGTACAAGAGAAGATAGAAGAATATAATAAAGAACATGAACATAATAATGAGCATTAATAATTCGTTTTTCTTAAAAAACATAAAATAGTTTAGGTTTTAATCGACTCTAATTTTCTTAATAAGTTCTTCTTTTTTCTTCTTACCTTGTTTGTATTTTTGCTTTTTCTCTTTATATTCCACTCTTCTCCTTTGAAATTCTAATCTCTTTTTTAAGGATTTTTTCTTACTATAATTTTTCTTTAGATACTCTTTTTTAGCTTTTTTATATTCTTTTTTAGCTTCTTTATACTCTTTTTTTGTCTTTTTATATTTTTCATATTTTTTTTTTATTTCCCTTCTAAGATTAGGGCTGATTTTTCGAATTCCAAGAGTATTCAATTGTTCTTTAAATTTTTCAAAGGATTCAAACCTCAAAACAATTATACCTAATTCATGAGCAGGGATTAGATTTCTGATTTTATCATCAATAAATATACATGTTTTAGGTTTTGCATCTAATTTCTTCAGAACATGCTTATACTTTTCCATATCTGGTTTAATTAAACCTAATTCATTGGATAAGAAGATATAATCAAACATATCATAAAATCCTCTTAATTCATTCGATTTTGCGTGAATATCATGTGTATTTGACATTAAACTTACGACGTATCCTGCTTTATGTAATCTTTCAGCGATTTCAGCCATATCTGAAGATAAATGAGAAACTTTTGTGTAAAGATTAAACCACAGTTCTAAGTAATATGCAAGATTTACTTTCTTAGATGGTAAAGCATCGTATTCTGTTTGAAATGGATAATAATACTTCTCTACAATTTTTTCTAAAAATTCCTCTGAAGAAAATATACCTGAACTTAATCTCCGTTTTAATTTTCTTAAATAAGGGGTTTCTTCAATCTTAGGAATTTTAATCCTTAAATCGTGTTCAAGTAATTCCAATAAATTTTTAAGAACAAAGGTTTTTTCTATTAAAACTCCTCCAAAATCGAAGATAAAATGTTTAATTTTGTATAATCTTACTTTTTGTTTTGTTAAACTCTTATCTGAGATTTTTATTTCTGGAATCTTAATATCGTTGTGGTATTTCATTTTTTAGATTTAATAATTTGTTTATTTATTATTATTTCATATCTCTTTATTATTACATCCCCTATTCTTGAAACAGGATCTTCTTTACACTTCCAATTGGAAAACTCAGGAAAAGTTCCTACATCTACTATATATAATTTATTGGTTGTTGTTTCTCTAACAATATCTAAATGACCAAATAAGAGGTTATATTTCTTTTTCCATTTTAAAACAATATCTTTGATATCTGAAGGAGTTTTAATTAATATAACAGAAGCATGTTCATCTACTAACGGTTTTTTTTCACAGGTACATATGTTATCATTAATAAAATATGCTATATAATGTATTCCAACGATTAATTTCTCAAGGTAAAATATTTTGTTGTTATCTTCCTTAAAATCTCTTAATGAATTGATTAATTTAACTCCTCTGCTACCTGATCCCATAATTGGTTTTGATATTAATGGGAAATATGATTTATCTAATTCTTGCTTTATAGCTTCAAATGTTCCTAAAAAGATCTGAGGTGAATTGAATCCTAATGATTTTATTAAGAAGGATGCTTCAATTCTATGTTTACATTTAAAAGATATCTTAGTATTTGGTATGACAGGTATATTATTTGCTTCTAAAAAATAACCTGCATAAAGCAACTGCAATTTTTTTGACTTTAAAATAAAAAAATCATTTTCCATTAACGAATCATTAATGGATAGATTCTTAATTGTGTAAATTTTTACATTGTAACCTTCCTGTTCATAATAACTCCTTATTTTTGCTGTAAAATTTGTAGTCCGCTTCGATAATATCCCTATATTCAAAACTATACCCTCCTATTTTTTTGTTTGCTCAATTAAATAATCCCCTACTATCTTTGGACCATTTTTAATATAATTAAAATTAGGTGTCGAGTTAACATCAGAGACATAATAAACATTATCTTTTGATTTTAAGAAATCTACAGAAGTTATTTTTAAATCAAGTAAGCGTTTGATCTGAATTACTTTTTCTCTTAATTCAGGAATCGGATTGATTTCTATCCTGGTTTTCATTTTATCTGGATTTATTAAGACAGGTATTTGTTTATAGAAGTAAAAATCCTCTCCAATGCTATATACTTTAAATTCCCACTTACTTTTTATGAATTTTTGATAATAAAAGAATTGGTACTTTTCTTTTCCCTTAATTGCTTCATTTAAAGCTCTTTCATCACTAACTTGGAGATGTCCATTTATTTTTCGTGTTTTTGGTTTAAATGCATAATTTTTTTGATCAATAACATTTTTTATTATATAATCAGTAAATGGAGGGGAAACTCCAACCGGATTTATACTAAAATCTGGGACATCAATTCCCGCTTTTTTTAATAAGACGCTATTCAAGAATCTATCAAAACATAACCAGATTGCTTTTGAAGAATTTATAACTGGAATTGAAGTTTCATTCTCGATTAACTTAACTAGGTTTAATAATAATTCTCCCTTCCCTTTTACAAAAAAAATATCCTCATTAAAATTTGATTTTGAAGAGTCTAATAAATATAGTTCTTCAAGATAAATAGATACATCAACAACTGTTTTCAGATACCCCAAAAACTCATTTACTTTTTTTTCTAAATGGTATTTATCAATAATTAACCCTATTTTAATCAAATGATTTACCTTGTCAATACTTTATTCAATAAAATTTGACATATCTATTAACTAATTATAAGACATTATTTTAATATAAATAAGTCTAAACGGATAATAAATTTAGATATTAAAAGGGATTTATACGGTTAGAATTTGTTTTTTAAAATCAATATATTTATATAATATAATTTGTTTTTTAGAATTTAACTTAATAGGGTTTTTGACAATGGCTAATAATATCAAAAGGATCTATATTGGAGCCATTTGTAACAGAGATCTAGAGGTTTTAGAGCAACTAAAGAAATTTTTACTAAAAAATTACAACATTGTTATTTTAGATCTCCTAAAAGATTCTAATTCTTTTGATATTAAATATTTTAAAAGAATGTTGAAAAAATATCCTATTTCATTTTTAATTGTAAAACTCACAACTCAAAAATTAAACGAAGAAATTTATAAATCAGTTAAAGAAATTACTCCAAATATTCAAATCCTTAATTCCTTAAAATCTATCCAGATTTGTGAAAGTCGTAAAGAAACCTTTAAGTTAATTACTCAAAAATGTAAGAAATTAAATATTCCTAAAACATATTTTTCATCCAAAGAAGCTTTTAAGACCTGTATGAATGGAGGAAGAATTATTGTTAAATTAGATGATCATAATATCCCCGATCTTTCAAAAAATGATAGAATAATTGGTATTGCTAGTAATACTAATGAATTAATGGAAATAATGAAAGATTACAATGAAAAAGATTTGTTTTTTCAAGAGTATTTAGGTGGATTTGACATAATATATAAAGTATACGTTATTGGAAGATGGATGGTTTCAATAACTTCACACAATAGAATACAAGATAATGATAACTTAAGCCCCTTAGAGTTAATCCATATTAGAGTTCCAATTGAGAAGCAATTTAAAAGCAGAATAAAAAGATTAGGTAGAAAATTTGGAATGTCAGTGTTTGGATTGGATTATATTTTAACTGCCGAAGGTCCTTATATAATAGATATTAATGATTTTCCAAGTTTTAGAAGCATTCCAGAAGCTATCAGCTTGATCTCTGACCAGATATATAATATGATTTTATTACGGGAACAATATTATCAAACATTAGCTAAAGTTAAAGTAAAATAATTAAGCTTTACCTACCTTTCTCGTTCATTTTGTAAAAATTCTAACAATCTTTTTTTAGCAATGTAGTCATCTAATTGTTCAGGAGGATGTTTCGCAAAAAAAGAGCAAGCAGATTCTAAAACTCCTCCAACTTTTCTATCTTTAGCAATCTTACTTACACGAATACAATCCGTAATAACTCCTGCGGAATTATTTCCATCCTCTACAAACATGGTAATATCTATTCTTACTGGAGCGCCACCAAAAATGCGTCCTTCAAGTCTCATATAAGCTTCTTTCTGATTTTTTAAAAATGGGATGTAGTCAACAGCAGATATTTGACAATCGATATCTTGTTTATTTTGTAAGTTGGAAATGACGGATTCTGTCTTCGACTGGCGTTTTCCTTCCTCATACCTTAAAACGCCGTCTTCCATAGGTGTTAATAAATTACAGAAATCACTCGAACCTCCCCAATCAAGTTGGATTGTGCGATCTAATATAGCACCCCTCATAGGAAAAAGGTTTGCTAATGACCTATGGATAATAGTAGCTCCTACTTGAGATTTTACATCATCTCCTATTAAGGAAAGATTCAAATTTTCCGCTTTTTCTACAATCTCATAATCCTTGACTACATGAGAGGGTATTCCATTAATAACACAGGCACCCGCTTCAAGTGCTGTCAATGCATAATATTTTACGGCTTTATGACTTCCTGTAGGTAATAAAATAACGACAACATCAACATTTCTTAGCTTTAATTCATTGATTATATCAACAGGTTTTTGATTTTCATCAACTGGAATAATATCTTTAATATTGCTATCAAGTCCATCCAATATAGGCCCTTTTATAACTGGTGCATCTAAGAAGTTAGGTTTGAATAGTTTCATGTTGCAATTTGGTTCAATAAAGATTGCTTCGCTCAAATCTTTTCCAACCTTTTTTGCATTAACATCTATCCCAAGAGCAAAATTGATTTCATTAATACTATATTGCGTGATTTCGGGTAATATTCCTATTATTTTGTCAGGATTTTGCTTGTAATTTTCACAACCTTGTACTAAAGCACTCGCAACATCTCCTACTCCAATGATAGCAACGTTGATATTTTTCGCCATTATATTTTCTATAATAAAACGATAATATTTAAATGATTTTAAAATACCATAAAGATTTAATATCTTTATGTTGGAATATGGAAACCATCAAAAGTATTGATTTTGAATTAAATTATTTTCTGGAATTTTTTGATACATCAAAATTGTAGGAAAAAGTGCGTTGAATCAGTTTATTCTGAAGCTATGGTGAACTCAAAAGTAGATAAAGAATATTGGGAGGAGGTTTTAGATTTAATTGCAAGTAAAACTCTTGATTTAATTAGTTTTATCACTAAAAAAAATCCTTTGGAAGAAGCTGTTGATGCGTTTAAATTTTATGATCGAGAAAAATGGATAAAAATTATAGTAGAACCCCAAAGAAAATAATGAAAATTACTTCCTTTATATATTTTCAAATTAAAAAAAAAGATTATTTTTTTGTTAGAGTTTCCTTAACCCATAGGAAAAATGGAATTGAGATTAAGAAGAGTATAGCTCCCACAATAAAAATTGCTGGTCGTCCAAATGTTACCGAGAATATCCCTGCAAACAATGACCCCCCCATTTGAGAAAGGGTATAGACCATGTTAAATATCCCATAAAACTTTCCTCGTTTGTCTTCGGGTAATGTATCTTGTGCCCATGCATTTATGATTGTATCTAATCCTAATAATCCAATTAATATAAATGGAAGTAGTACTACAAATAGAATGTAATTAACTTCTGTCCCCATAGTTACAAATATCATACAAGCATAAGTTATACTGATAATAACGATTAAAATAGGAAGAAACCTCTTGCGTCCAAATTTATCAGCCAGTCTGCCTAAAAAGATAACTGCTGGAATTAGAATAACAAATCCTACAGCAACGCTAATTAATAATTCTGTAGTTGTGAACCCTAGTCCAAAAATATATACGAAAAGAAATGGCAATACAGAATAGATACCCGCTGTAAAAATTGTTGCTGCCAGTAAAATTTCAAAGAAATTTTTTTGTTCTTTTAACTGCTTTAAATCAACTAAATCTTTTAGCTCTTTTATAAATTTCCTTTTTGGGGGTAACTCTGAAGCAGACTTTTCTCTGATTAACAGAAATCCGATAACACAACATACAATATATATTAAGCCTCCAATAGTAAGAAGAATAAAATGACCTTCTTGCGTAATGATAGTACCTGTTTTAGGGAAAGGTGCTGGTACTCCGAATAACTCATTGCCTAATAGAAAAAAAGCAAGTGCAACTATTAATCCCAGATAGGATATAGCTTGGATTATTCCATTTGCTCTTCCTCGACGCTCTAAATCGACGGTATCAGGAATTATAGCTCGCTGAGAAACAGATACAGCATTTGAAGTTACCCCAATTATGAGTACATCTATAATTATGCATATAATATAATTATTAGATAAGCCATATAAAATCATCCCAATTCCAGCAATAATGCCAAAAAGAAAATAAGGTCGTCTTCTACCCCATTTTGATCGAGTATTATCACTAAAGACACCCCACACAAAATTCATTATTAATCCCATTATCGCTGAGAGTGTAACCATTATAGC
This sequence comes from Promethearchaeota archaeon, assembly GCA_016840545.1. Classification (GTDB taxonomy): domain Archaea; phylum Asgardarchaeota; class Lokiarchaeia; order Sigyniarchaeales; family SOKP01; genus SOKP01. The sequence goes on along the minus strand of JAEOSD010000033.1, from coordinate 3,607 downwards.
AATATAAAGATCAACATTAGGTAAATTTAAAACGTGATCTAAATAAGTATTAAAAAATTCTGACTCGAAAAAGAAAAAAATGCGATCAGCAGCCCATAAAACTCCGATAAGTAGAACTTGTATAATTAAAAACCGAGTAAAAGTCCTTTTTTTAGTTTCCATAAATCTTTCACGTATTTTTTTTTGAAAAAAATGTATTGATGATAAATTATTGTTAATATTTAAAAGCATATCCTTTTAAACTTAATATTAAAGGGTAGTATAAAATACAATTGAGATAAGAATGTAAATTAATGAATGTAAAACTATAATAAATGATTAAGGGATGCAAAAAAAGATAATATTCTCAGCTAGACAAGATCATGAAGTTATTAAAAAGGTTATAGATAAATTAGAGAAAATTCAAAATATTAAGCTTATTACTCATGATCCTAAAAATGAATTCTTTAATCTTTCAAATATGCCGAATTCATTTGAAGAAGCAGCTCTTATTATTGTGAAAGTTAGAAATGATTGTTCCATCGATCTTCTTCATTATGCTAAAGTTAATAACATTCCAACCCTTCATAATGTGGATACCGTTTTAATGTGTAAAAATAAAATAGCTCTTGATTATGCACTGAGGAAAGTTTTTAATCAGAATCCATATATTAATAGATATTTTTCTCTACCCCAATCTTGGAATCATAATGTATCAAATATATCAAAATTTAAGAAATGGGCCTCCCCCAAATTACCAATTGTTATAAAAAGTCATTATCAGCATGATAAGTATAACAGATTCAATTTTTTAGCAAAAAAACTAAATGAAATCGATAAATTCTACAATAGATATAATACTTTTACTTACTATGATGTATATATTCAAGAATTTATAGAATGTGATGGAATAGAAAGAAAGGTCTATGTTGTAGGTGATAAAGTCTTTGGAATTAAAAGAGAGAATCCAATTTATCTCTATCTACGTGAAAATCCAGAAGATATTGATGTTGATGAGATAGATAGACAAGAATTTAAAATAACAGAAAGTATCAAAAAGTTAGCAAAAATTTTAGCAAAACAATTGAATCTTAGGATATTTGGTTTTGATCTTATAAAACCTTTAAATAAGCGAAAATACTACTTAATTGACTTAAACGATTTTCCAGGATTTAAGGGTATTCCAAATATAGAAGATGTAATTGTAAATTATCTTAAAGATTATATTTCAAATATTTAACTTAGACCTGTAGCAATTAGGATTGGAAAAATAATTAACCAAGCTATAATTCCATATAATATGCAGAAATATCCAAATTGAATTTTCTTTGAAATTCTTAGTAATAATTCCATAGAAAGATATCCAACTATAAAGCTCATTATCGTTATAATAATTATTGTAAGTGGATCTAAAATTCCGAAAATAGAGCCTCCAAATATTATATCAACAATAATAGATGCAATTGCAACTGGAACGGACATCAAAAAACTTAATTTTAAAGCATTTTCATGCTTATATTTTTCAAAGAGAATAGTGGATACAGTAAAACCAGAACGAGAAATACCTGGGAGAATAGCACATCCTTGAAACAATCCAGCTATAAAAGAATCTTTCATAATATCTTTATCTTGTGTATTATCTATTATTTTTGTTCCATATATCTTTTTCATCCTAAGCAAAACAATACCAGTTATAAAGAGTAATGCAGAAATTATTAGTGTTAGCAAATCTCCCTGAATTGCTGTAAATTCTCCAACAACAATAATCTTAAATATAAAATACAATGGTAAAGCAGTGATAGCTGTGCCAATCGTACTAAAAATTAACCAGTTTCTCTTTTTAATATCGATTGGATTACTATTAAATCTATTGGGCATAAAAGCTTTAGTAATATCAATATAATTTTTTCTAAACTTTATGATGACAGCAAATGTAGTTCCTAGATGCAGCCATATTGAAAGACTGAATGCTTCTGCTGGTAAAATACTGAGAAATCCCAAAGAAATAATCATAACTTGACCTGAAGATGATATAGGAAGCCATTCGAATAATCCTTGTAAAATGGCAATAATGATAAATTCCCACATACAATCTCACATATACTTTTTTAATCCTTTTATTATATTTTCTTTTATCTCATCTCTCGCTTTTCTGAAGCCATCTATTCCCTTCATTGAAGGATCTTCAATATCTCCATAATCGCCAGCAAATTCTTTTAAGGTAAAAATTTCTTTATTATTGTTTTTGATAAACTTAAGGATTTCACTTTTATGTTTTTCGGTTAACGTGAGGATTAAATCTGATTCTTGAATTAAAAATGGACGCTTTTTTAAATCTATTGAAAGAGATTCTTCGGGTAAATCTATCCCCTCTTCTTTCATGACTAACCTTGCGTCAAGAGAGATAAGCATCCCATCCCTTGCGTTTGAGGCTATTCCCCCCGATAAAACATTCACATCTAAATTATATTTTGAAAAAAAAACCTCTAAAAATCCAACAACCATAGGACTCCTAGCCGTCCCTACACTACAAACTGCTAAGATATTTTTGTAAGGGAAGTTTATACTCATAATTAAGTTGATATTAAGCTTTTAATGTATTATTTCTGTAATGAAACGATACTTTAAAAGTTTCAAGTTATTGAAAAGAGATTGAATTTAAGAAAAGCTTTCAATCTTTGCGAATTTAATACCTTTATTAGTCATGCTTTCTAAAGAGTTTGAAATATTTCCAGGAGGTAAGTCAATTCCTTTAGTGAGATCAATCAAAAAATATACTTCAAATCCAAAATCAACACCATCGATAGCTGTTGAGAAACAACAGTAATCTAATGCTAAGCCACAAACAAAAATTCTTTTAATATTTAGTGATTTTAAGTATCCTGCTAATCCTGTTTCAGATTTCTTGTCATTTTCAATAAAACCAGAATAACTATCGATATGAGGATTATATCCCTTGCGAATTATAACATGTGCTAAATTTTTATCCAGCTTTTTATGGAATTCTGCTCCTTTTGAACCTTGTACACAATGGTCAGGCCATAACACAGGACCTATAGCTTCGGTTTGATATTCATCACCAGGACTTTTCCCAGGGTGATTACTTGCAAAAGATAAATGATCTTGAGGATGCCAATCTTGAGTTAATACGACTATATTATGAGTAGTATTGAATTTTACTGCTAAGTTATTGATCCCATCAATGATTTGATCACCTTCTTTAACAGGTAATGCCCCACCTGGCATAAAATCGTATTGCATATCCACAATAATTAAAGCATCATCTTGATTAATTTGAATGCCTTTTTCTATTTTTAATTCTATGATATCCATCAATTTTACCCATTAATTGTTTTTATGAAGAACTAATTTTATAATAAATAAGATCGATTAATATTTTAATTTTTAACTCATTTTTAACTCTTTTTAGCAATTTTAATATTTTTTATCTAACTGATATTCAAAAAATTTATTTCAATAATACTATTATGATTATATTATACAAATCACAATAAGCGCTCGTAGTATAGTGGTAATATGCTGGCTTCCCAAGCCAGCGTCCCGGGTTCAATTCCCGGCGGGCGCATAGTTTTCCAATTTTACCAAGAAAGTCCTTTTATAAATCGCA
>JAEOSD010000150.1 GCA_016840545.1 Promethearchaeota archaeon | reverse complement strand
TTATCAAAATATATATTTGGATTTCTTAAATAAGAAATTCGGTAAGATTCTTGCCCTCCCAAATCCCATTCACTTATTTCAATATCTAAAAAATCAAATATTCTTCTTTGTGCTCCTTTTGTTGGTGAGATTACAGCAATTTTGGAAAATTCCTTCTTTAAAGTCAAAATTATTGAAGTTTTTCCTGCAGTATCTAATCCGGTAAAAAGAATTTTTCTAGCTCTATCATTATCTTCTTTTAAGTATTCCATTTTCAGATTCCTCCTAAATAAAGAATACAACATCGTATAAATAAAATTATATTATTTAGGTAACAATATTTAATTGAATCTCATAAATATAAAATTATTTTTATCTGGTTTAAACAAATATTTTTGAGAGACAAATAGAGAAATTGCTTAGAACTTATTTTCTAATCGATCTATGATATCGTTTTGGATAGGCGTCCCAAGATCGATGAAAGTAGCGTTATATCCTCCAACTTTTACAATTAAGTCAGGATAATTTTCGGGATGTTTTTGAGCATCTTTAAGTGTCTCTGTTGATACTACAGTAGGTTGAATTTGCATTCCTCCAGAATCGAAATAAGATTTTACTAAATTATAAAATTTCTCAATATTTTCTTCATTTTGAAGATTCTGAGGATGGATTCGCACATTCACGGCTACTCCATTAGTTGCGTTTTCATAATTTAATTTTGCAAGTGAATTCAAAATCGAGGTAATTCCATTTTTTTCCACTTTATTTACTGGAGATAAACTATTTGATATAGCTTGCATTGCTTTTCTCCCATCAGCAGTTGGCTGGGTAAAAAAACCTTCCATAACATGAATACCCATAGAATAAGCCCCCGTGCTATATCTGCCTCCTCTTATAGGTTTATGTTTGGTTACTTCCGATGTAAATAAATTCCATAATTTTACAGCTAAAGCGTCAATTTCCTCTTTATTATTTCCCCATTTATCATATTTATTAATTAACTGCTGTCGAAATACTTCTTGTCCTTCAAAATTGTTATTCAAAATGATTACTAATTCAGGTAAGGTTAACAATTTTTCTTCATAAACGACTTTTTTTATATTATAGAAAGAATCAACCAAGGTGGCAAATCCATAAGCCGTGATCGATGAAAAATTATATTTAACTCCACCACAGACGTAATCTTTTCCACTTTCCAAACATCCATCTAAAGTAGCTGATATAAAAGGGTGTTGCATATAAGTCATTGCTTCTTTATCTCCAATTTCAGCTATTTTTATGGTTCTTTCAATATTGTAACGAAGTTGTTTGATAAAAGCGGTATATAAATCTTCAAAGGTAGAAAAATCTGAGATATCACCTGTTTGTAGGCCAGCAATCGTTTTTGACATATTATTATAACCATTGTTTAATGTTAATTCTAGTACTCCAGGTAGATTCATAAACATACGTGCTGTGGCAGCAAAACTATTTCCTTGACCTGTAGGTTCAACACATCCAACCATTACATAATCTCGAGCATCCTCTAGATTATAACCCGCCTTGGTTAAAGCAGGAATAATTATTTCATCATTATAAAATGCAATTCCAGAAGTATATCTAAATAACTTGATAGCTTCTTTAAAGAAATCTTTTGGAGTATTTTTATGAATCCTTACAGACAAATCAGTCGTAATAACTTTAACATTTTTATATGCTTCAAGAAATAAATATGAAATTTCGTTCGTTGCATCATTTCCTTGCGTGTCCATTCCAGATATTGTAATTGTTTGAGTATTTTGACCAAGAGCATTAGCCACCATTGTAAAATCAGTAGGTAATAGAGTCACATTCCACGTCAACTTTAAATTTAATTCCTCTATTAATTCTAAGGCAAAATCACGGGTTATAACACCTGATTCGATATCATTTTTATAATATGACCATAGGATCTGATCTAAACGCCCTAATGCAACAACACTCCTCTGATAAATAATATTAATAATGTTTTGTGTAAACCAAATAAATTGAACAGCTTCATAAAAAGATGTTGGAGGTGCTGAACAAAATTTCTTCATCATTTCTTCTATAACTTTTAATTCAACTTTACGTTTTTCATTTAATTCTTCCTTAGCCATAGAAAAAGCTAAATCTGAAAACCTTTTGGAAAAACCTATAGCTGCTTTATAATATATCCTTACTGCTTCATAGAAATCATTTTTTTCTCGAAATTCTTTATCATTCTTATTTAATTTACTTTGATATAATTCAGCTTCTTCAATAATTCCTTTATATCCTAATTTTAATATTTTTTTATATCCCGCACATAAATGACCTTCTGTAGGACCTACTTGTATTGCAATATTAGGAGCTAATGAAGAGACTATTCCTGTTCCAGATATAAACCCTTCTTCAAGGAGTCTCTTATTGATTCTACAATCAATCAGTGCTTTATCCTTCCAAAAAGGAATAATTTCTAATAAATCATCAATTTCGTTTTCTTCTATAAAAAAAGGTTGAAGTTTTCTTCTTGCTAATTTCTTAAATGTTATCCTTTTATCGAGACTATTATCATATCTTTGTAAGTCTAGATTAATTTTTTCACCTAGATTTTTGCTAGTTTCATTTCCAACTAATAATTCATTCTGTCTAATGAAAATTGTCATATTTGTTAATGTATGGGCTACTGCTTTCGCTCTTTTAATAACCTCAGAGTCATCTGGATTTCTTTTATAAATTTCAGTGAAAAATTTCATGCGCTCAATGCACAATTCATATTTACTTGATAGCAGGTCTTCTTTTAATCTATTAATTCGCTCCGAATTGATTGTAATAGCCAAATTTAAACCCCATTAAAAAAATTACCAGATTTTTATTTTATAATCTTATTGCTTAATTCTATAAAAATTTTAAAATTTTAAAAGATATGTCCTTAATAAAATTACTCATACAATTAGTGATCTATAAAATTTGAAAGAATTCAAAAACAATACAGCTTCTGTAGAAGGTTTAGGGTCCAAAGGTCCTGGAGGTGCAACATATAGCGTTGCTAAACATGGAGTAGTTGCCCTTTCTGAGGTATTAAAGAGAAGTAGAGATTTACCGAAAAATATTGACAGAATCGCCCATGATATCACCTGAACAGGTTGCTGATGTTGTTTTTCAAGCCATTAGACAAGAAAAATTTTACATTTTAACATACTCAACCTATTATAAAAGAATTAATAAAGGAGCGATTGGATGCTATTTTAAGAATATTTGATGAGCAATGAGTAAAAAACCACATATTCTTTTCTTTATGTGAATTAAATAATTATAATTACAAAATTTTATGAATTAAAAAGTGATTATGCATGAATTTCGAAACTATTAAATTTGAACTAAAGGAAAATGGAATAGGGTTATTAACTTTAAATAGACCTGAAAAGCTGAATGCTATGTCCTTTCAGATGATTGAAGACTTGAATAAAATATTTGATCATTTAATAATAAATTTAGATTGCCGCGTATTAATTCTGAAAGCTGAAGGAAGAGCATTTTGTGCTGGATTGGATTTAAAAGAATCAACAATCCTACAATCGAAAAAGAAACCTCAAGAATTAAAGGAGAAATTTTTCTTCATTAATGTCCCAGGAAAAGATACAATAAAAGCTAAGATCTATGCTCAATGGTATACTAGTCAACTTATAGTTAAGATGCGAAAAATCTCCCAACCAATCATAGCATTAATAAATGGTCCAGCATCAGGAGCGGGTTTTGCATTTGCTTTAGCAGCAGATATACGAATAGCTGGTCAAAATGCGCGATTTAATAATGCATTTATTAATATTGGCTTTTCTGGTTCCGATTTAGCCAGTAGTTATCATCTCCCTAGGCTTATTGGAATGTCAAGAGCAGCAGAAATACTTTATACTGGTCGGTTTATTAGTGCTGAAGAAGCAGAAAAAATAGGATTGGTATCTAAAGTTGTTGATGATACCAAGTTATTAAATGCTGCTATTGGGTTAGCTGAAGAATTACTTAAGAAGAGTCCCTTAGGATTACGTATGACTAAGCAAGCTATTAATTTATCCCTTGATTCTCCAAGTTTGGAAACGATGATACAATTAGAAAATCGCACGCAAATGCTTTGCTCTGTTTCTGATGATTTAATGGAAGGGGTGCAATCCTTTTTCGAAAAAAGAGACCCAAAATATCCCTTAAAATAATTAAATCTTTATTATTTTTCAAAAGATGATGGATCCTGAGATAATTTATCAAAAGCTTACTTTGAGTAAATTTTAATTCAAGCCAAATTTTAGTAATACTAATTAATATTAAAGAGATATAAAATGGATTTTAAGACTATTAAATTTGAACTAAAGGAAAATGGAATAGGCATAGTTAGTTTAAACAGACCGGAAAAATTGAATGCGATTTCCTTTCAAATGGAAGAAGACTTACATAATTTATTGGATTCGTTAATGGTTAATTTAAATTGTAGAGTTCTTATTTTTAAAGGAGAGGGTCGAGCATTTTGCGCAGGCACAGACCTTCAAGAGGGACTTATTTTAAACTCTAAGAAAAATCCTCCAGGGTATGAATCATTTCATTATCTTAATGTATCTGAACCAATAAAAAGAAAATTATACCATCAGTGGAGAATTAGTCAAATTTATGTAAAGATGAGAAAGATAAGTCAACCAATAATAACCATAGTCCAAGGTGCTGCAGCAGGGGGTGGATTTGGTTTTGCTATGGCATCAGATATACGAATAGCAAGTGAAGATGTAAAATTTATCAATGCTTCAATAAACATTGGATTATCTGGAGCAGATGTAGGAGGTAGCTATTTTCTTCCGCGGTTAATTGGTATGTCTAAAGCAACTGAAATCCTATATACAGGGAAAATTATTAATGCGAAGGAAGCTGAAAAGAGTGGTTTAGTAATTAAAGTGGTAGAAAAGGATGATCTGTTGGCTTCTGCATTAGTACTCGCAGAAGAAATGCTAAAAAAAAGTCCATTAGGCTTAAGAATGACTAAACAAGCCATTAATTTGTCAATGGATTCCCCAAGTTTGGAGAATGTATTACAACTTGAAAATAGCTCGATTGTATTAACATTTAGTTCACAAGATATAAAAGAAGCTTCAAGTGCTTTTTTCGAGAAAAGAGATCCCAAATATCCCTTACTTTAAAAAAAAGAGATAATTATTATTGATATATATCATATGAATCTTCATCCTTTTTCTCATAATCTTCTTTCTTCTTCATAAATTCTTTTAATAATTTGCTCCCTGTCTCATCTCGTTTAAGTATAAGTTGAGTAAGTACATTTTGTTTCCTTTGGAGTTCAAGTAATGTATTTGCAATGTGATTCATTAATTCAAATTGAATATGACACATGTTTCTTTTTTCTTCTTCTCCACATTCATCACAATATTCAGCACATGAACGCCAATCTTGAAAAAATAAATCTATATTTACATCATCAACAGTTAGCAAATTTTTTTCACATTCTTCACAGTTCTTATCTGCTTTGATTTTTAAATCGTGAATTAGTTTTTTTATGGTTTCTAGTAACTTCCATTTATCTGTTTCAGAAAGCTCTCTAAATTCCTTTTCAGTTAAATCATTTATTTCTTCGGCCATTTTAATCTACCATTATAACCTGGTTATTCGAATAGTTATAAATGTATTATAATAGGATGAGATTTAAATTTTATAAGAAAATAAAAAAAAGAGAATAATAAATATTCTACTTTCTGATTTGAACCTTTGGTTGGATTTGAGACGCTCCACCAAAATTGGTGATAACAGGGCAATGGGTAAAAACTTTATCCATTAATTCATTAATTTTTTCTTCTGAGGCATCAGCTTTAATTCTTATCACTGGTTCTAATTTATCATACCCAGCTAATTTGCTATCATCAATACCAAAAAGGGCACCAAGGTTAATATGCCCTCGGGAGTACACTTCAAGTTCTGTAATTTTGATATCCATTATTTTAGCCCAAAATTTCGTTACTGCTATAATACATGCTCCAATAGCGCCCAAAATTGCCAATAATGGAGAAGGCCCCTCATCAGTTCCATCTAATCCGCCAGGAGCATCAATTATCATTACATGTGGCTTTGCTCCCATAGTAACCTCACATTGCATACCTATATCTTTCATTACACATTTAACATTGAAATTTTTCTCTCCAGCGTTCCAATCTGCCTTTATTGCTTCATAAGTTTCTTTAAAACTCGGCATTTTTATTCACATCTCTCTTTTTTAATGAATTATTAATAACTATTCAAAATTAATACATAAAATAAATAAACATTTCATTTAAAATTGTTGATAGAAATAATTCACAACTTTTAAAACAAATTTGTTAATTTTTCTTAGAAGTTTTAAACTAATTATAATCTAAAAGGACAATTTTTATGATTACAAAAGAATATTTAGGTTAATAATAAAAAACTCTATTTTAGGTAAAAAAATCATGGAAAAAAAAACAGTATCTGAATCTAAAGTCGAAATTGCCCAAGTAATGTATCCTGAACATGCTAATCCCGCAGGAAATGTTCATGGTGGACATATACTCAAATTAATAGATCAAGCGGGAGCTATTGTTGCGGCTCGGCATACGCATAAAAATGTCGTAACAGCGAGTGTTGATAGCATGTCATTTATATCTCCAGCATATGTGGGAAATTTAGTACTCGCAAAAGCATCTTTAAATTATATTGGCAGAACTTCTATGGAAGTAGGAGTCAGGGTTGAAGCAGAATGTTTAAAGACAGGTAGACATACGCATATTGCATCAGCTTATCTAACTTTCGTAGCTTTAAATCAAGAAGACAATCCAATTCCAATCCCACAACTCATAATCGAAACTGAAGAGGAAAAGAGACGTTATGAGGAGGCAAAAAAAAGGAGAGAAAATAGAATGACAAAAAGAAAAGGACATAAACAACCCCAAGAGCCTTGTATAGTAAGACCTGAGAAGTTGATAGATAGTAATAAAAATAATTAAAGAAATTTATTTTTTGTTTCTTCTCTTTTATTATATTACAATTTT
>JAEOSD010000149.1 GCA_016840545.1 Promethearchaeota archaeon | reverse complement strand
ATTTTGATTATTTTTTTAAAAAGATAGCTTTTTCTATTAATAATTTTTTAATCAATTTTCATAAATTTATGAATTATAAAAAAGAACTTAAAATTAAATCTCCTCTAAACTTAACATAATATTAAAATAGGATATTAAGATAGAAGATGACAAAATCAGAAGAAGGTTTGAAAGAAGCTTTTGCGGGAGAATCTCAAGCTAACAGGAAGTATTTAGCTTTTGCTAAAAAAGCAGAACAGGATGGATTTCCTGGAGTGGCACTACTGTTTAGAGCCGCTGCAGCTGCCGAAACTGTTCATGCTCACAATCACCTAAGAGCTTTGGGAGGGATTAAATCTACTATTGAAAATTTAAAAGAAGCAATTGGTGGAGAATTTTATGAGTTCACACAAATGTATCCAAGATTTATTGAGGATGCAAAGAGAGAAGAAATAAAAAATGCTGAAAGAACTTTTACTTATGCTAATGAAGTAGAGAAAATACACCATAAACTATATGAAAAAGCATTGAAATTAGTTGAAGAGGGAAAAGATTTAGAAGTTAAAGAGATGCATATATGTTCTGTATGTGGTTATACACATGAAGGAGACCCCCCTGATAAGTGCCCGGTTTGTGGCGCCGCCAAAAAAGCTTTTGAAAAAATTGGTTAAATTTTTATTTTTTTTTAAAACTTCCACGGTTTATGACTAGAATGAACTTTTAAGAGATAATTATCAATAGAAAATCCTAGATCTTTTTCTGCTCTCCTTAAGGCTCCAAGATTTCCTCCATGAATGTAATATTTAATTAATAGTTCAGATGTTGTCTCGTCTCCTAAAGAAAAGATTGTTTGCATTCTTGCTTTCTTAACAATTTCTTTTGGATTTTGAAATTTTAATTTAACCGCAGGCATTTTTTTTAATGCTTTTTCTAATATTTGGAACTTAGATATTAAGAGTTTCAGATTGCTACTTAAATAAAAATTAATTTTGTTTTCATAGGGTGTATTAAATTTGGGTACAAATGGGTTGATATTAACTTTTAGTGAATTAGTTTCAAAACCAATATCAGAGATCTGATTTAATAGATTAATGATTTGCTCAACGTCTTCGTCTCTCTCATCAGGTAGTCCAATTAAAAAATAGAATTTTACATTTCTGATTTTTGAGTTTTTGATCTGTTCCAAAACTTCCATTATCTTCTCATTTGAAATTCTTTTCCCTAAGGAATATCGTAAAGTTTCAGTACCTGCTTCAGGTGCTATAGTTATTGATTTGATATTAGCTCTTTCAAGAACTTTAATTATTTTTGGAGTCAAATGATCTATTCTAATTGAGGGAATGCTTAGCTTTTTACCTTGATTCACAATGTAGTCGCAAATTTCATAAAATTTAGGATGAGATGATACACACGAGCCAATTAGAGATATTTTTTCAAATTGCGTTTTTACAATTGCTTCTTCAATTGTCTTTCGAATGTTTTCATAACTTCTATTTCGAAAAGGAAAATTATGAAATGAAGATATGCAGAATTTACATTGAAATGGACATCCTCTATTGATTTCAATAAAAAAGTTTTCTTCAAAAATTTTTTTAGTAGTTTTTGCCTTAGAAATTAATTGAAAAATAGGAATAGGAGATTTGTCGATATTTTCTAATATTGCTCTTTTTGTTTCATTTTTTAAACTTGGGATATAGATTCCATTTATCAAACTTGATTGTTGAAGGAGCTCTTGAAAGTTAATTTTACCCGTTTTAAACTTCAAAAATGCAGCTAAAAAAAGATTAAGATTGTTTTCACAATCTCCAATGAAAAATAGATCGAAAATATCATTAAGAAGTAATGGATTTGAGGTAATCACATGACCACCCCCTATAATTAGTGGATATTTGAATCCTTCTTTTAAAATTGTTTCTCTGCGTTTTCGTGAATAAAGAGGGATACCTGATTTTTCTATAATCCATAGAATATTTTTAAAATCATTTTCATAGTGAATAGAAAATCCTAATATATCAAAATCAATAGGAGCTATTTTACTTTCAATACTCCTTAACCTATCATCAGAAGAATGGTTTTCTGAGGCAGGAAACCGGATTCCTCTAGGAAGAAATATTCTTTCACATACATAGTTTTCATTAGAATTAATAAGATAATAAAGCAGCCTTATAGTATATGAAGAGATTCCTAATTCATAATAATTTGGATATATTAAACCAAAAGATAAGTCAATTTTTCTCCAATCTTTTTTAATTACACTAATTTCACTCATCAAAAAATTCCAAAATTTCTAAAAAATATAAAAATTTAATTATTACCATCCTGTTCTTGTTGCATATTCTTAATTTCATCAACAATTAAAGGTAAAACTATTCCAGTCTTATGACGAATTACAACTTCAGCACGTTTATCTAAATGTGTTGGTTGATCATTAACTATAATTAATTTGCCACTATCTCTTAGAGTGTATAGAGGTAAATCACATATAGGTGCTACTTCTAACGATGACCCTGCAATTAACATTATATCCGCTCTCTGTGCTAATGCTCGTGATTGATATATTTCAAAAGTTGGCAGACCTTCTCCAAATAATACAACTGAGGGTTTTAAAGGTGCTGAACAAAAATCACATAGAGGTCCCCCTTTTTTTTCCTTTTTCAACTTTCGCATAATCTGATCTTTCGTATAAGAAGATTTACATCCTAAGCAATTAAATCGATTTATGTTTCCATGGACCTCATATACTATAATTGAGCCTGCTTTTTGGTGAAGCTCATCAATATTTTGAGTTATAACTGCTTTAAGAATATCCATTTTCTCTAATTCTGCTAGAGCATAATGGCCCGGGTTTGGTTTTGCTTTAAAAAGGTTTGGGGCAATTTCTTGAGCTAGTTCCCAGAATTTTGCTGGATTCTTTAAAAATGCTTGGATGTTACCATAAATTTCAGGTTTATATTTTTCCCAAATGCCGCTATCTCCACGGAAATCTGGAATTCCAGATTCTGTTGAAACCCCTGCTCCGGTTAAAACAATTGCTTCTTTTGAATTATATAATAATTCAGCAGCTCTTCGAATTTTTTTCTTTTCTTCTAATTTAACTATCTTCATTACCTAAATTAGCCACTTCATCAGATTAATTACTATTTATTCTGCAGACTCTTGTTTTTATTAAGAAATCTCCTTAGATCATCTCTAAATGGATGAATTATTTTATATTTATATTATGAATTATTAAAATTTATTGATTATAAGATATTCTAAAAATTTTCAGAAAAAATTATTTAAATATTTAAAACTTAATCTTGAGATCATTTGTTATCTCAATATCATAAAAAATTAAAATTTTGAATAATTTTAAATTTATGTAGATATACGATCATAATTGAAAAACTATTACTTTAAGATTTTACTCATGATAACTGGTTTTGCTATTATTTTAGATGACGAAATTCTCTACATTTCAAATGAAAATAAATTTCTGATGTTTGAAATAGTATTATTTATAGAAAAATTAATTCGTAGTATAAATCCTAATAATGGTTGGCGTTTGAAAAATATCTTTTTTGAAGGTAAATCTGGCAGAGAAAGTATGATAATCAGGCATGTTGTTACTGAAGATCTTCAAAATCTTTATTATTGTATAACAGGTGATTTTCTATCAAATTCTGAAGAAGCAGATAACCTGTTAAAAGAATTTTATGAAAAGGTTAATGCAAATTATGATGACTTAAATAAATTTGGGGAATATTCAAAAAAATCTGAATTTTCTAAGGTTATTAGATTAATTACTGGATATTTGTGGGATAAATATCATTACCCATTAGAAGATGAGGAAATTAAATATGCTTATGCCCAAATAAAGAATAAAATTATTTATTGTGGAATTTCTGCCCAAGGATTACCAATTATCTCTCAATTGTATGATACATCACTATTAAATGACCTTAAGCGAGAGATTACTAATGAAAATATCGAAATGTTTAGTTCAAATTTATCAGCAAGATTAGCTACAATAGCAATGAATACTCAAATCCGAGCACAGATGAATATCAAAGAAATTCAGTTTGATGATTTATTAGAGAACACAAGTAAAAAATTGATATTATTTGGGGATATCAATGGTTATTCTCTTGATTTCGTAGCATCGGGTGATTTTAATAGAATTAAAGAGATATTTAAGCAACTAGAAGAAAGAGTTTCCCAAGAAGAGATATTAAAGCAAGAGTTTTCTGGGGATTTAAAACCATATCGTTCATTGAAAACTTACTTAAATGAAATTATCCAAGAATTTGATCAATAATTTCTAATAATATGCTCATTTCTAAATATTTATGAAAGCTGTTATTCTAGCAGCTGGAAAAGGAAAGCGATTAAGGCCTATCACAGCCACTAGACCAAAGCCGCTAATTCCTATAGCTGGAAAACCCTTAATGGAGCACACTATTTTAGGTTTAATTGATGCGGGAATTGATGAGATATTATTAGTTGTAGGATATAAGGAAGAAATGATTAAGGCCTACTTTGGGGGATATAAAGAAAATTTTGAAATTAAAATTAGTTATCGTACTCAAGAAGAATATTTAGGAACGGCTCATGCCACTGGATATGCCAGGGATTTTGTCAGAGATGATGATTTTCTACTTATTTATGGTGATTTATTAGTTGATCCAAAAATATTTAAAGAATTAATTCAAAAATTTAAAACAACACCCTGTGAAGGATTAATTTCCTTAATTGAGGTGAATATTCCACATAACTATGGAATAATATCACTTGATTCAAATGGATTTGTAGAAAAAATTACTGAGAAGCCTTCTCCCGATTTAAATTTAGGCAATCTCGCAAATGCAGGAATATATTTATTTAAATCTAAAATTTTTAAAGCAATCGAGAAAACTAATAAGTCAATCAGAGGAGAGTATGAATTTACTGATTCTATGGAAATTCTACTTAGTCAAATGAATGGAAAGATTTATGGTTATAACATTAAAAATTTTTATTGGAATGATATTGGCTTACCATGGCAGCTTTTAGATGCAAACAAATACATATTAGATAATCAAAAGGGAAAAATATTAGGAAAAGTTGAAAAAAATGCTTTTATTACAGGAGAAATATATATAGGAGAAGCAACGATTATAAAATCCGGAACATATATTCAAGGGCCTTGTTATATTGGTAAAAATTGTTTAATTGGTCCAAATGCTTATATTCGACCATATACTTCAATTGGAGATAATTGCCATATAGGAATATCTGAAACGAAGAACTCACTTATTTTTTCAAATACCGCAATTCCACATTTCAATTACATTGGAGATAGTATTGTTTGCGAGAATGTTAATCTTGGAGCTGGTACAAAATTATCAAACTTACGTTTTGATAATTGCAATATAAAAATGAACATAGATGGAAAACTAATTGATTCAGGGCAGAGAAAGTTAGGAGCAATTATTGGTCCTAATTCTCAAACAGGAATCAATGCTAGTATAATGTGTGGAAAAATTATAGGGGAAAACTCAGTTATCGGTGCCCATACATTAGTAAATGAAGATGTCCACCCAAAAACTCTCTATTATCAAGATTCTGATGGAAAGATTATAAAAAAACCAAATACTTTCTCAAACTAGAAATTTATAAACCTTTAATGTATGTTTGAGGTCCTTTTTTTAAATTGACGTAGTATTTTGGAGAACTTTAGTGGTTTTTCTGCGTAATTTAATTCTCGAAGTGCTTGTTCCTGATATGCGATAAAAAGTTCATTTGAAAATCTTTGCCAGTCTTTACAAATCTCTAATGTTTCTTCATCATTTCTCAATAGACTTTCATGAGATATTATCCTTGAAAATTCACTTGCATATTCTTCTATTAAATCATTATTAGCTCCCTGTAGTAAATCTCTAACAAAGTCGTCAGGAGGATACCAGTCTCTTACTCTCTGAAAATCTCGATGTATTTGAGTTAATAATACATTACGCGGTCCTTCCCATAATTCTTGCACAAAAGCATCCCGCACAAAACGTGGGAAGCATAAAAAATCTTCCATGATTCCATGGCCGCCAAAAAAAGATATTGCCATTCTTATCATTTTAGGACATTCATCTGCTACTACTATTTTTTGAAGCATTATTAGTTCACGTAATCTATATCGTCGTTTTCGTTCCTCAAGATCCTCAATTTTTTGTAAATCCCTTATACCACTAATTAGCTCTTCTTTAAAATGAATAAATTCTGAATATACTTTAAAAGCTCCCACAGCAGTTCTTTTGGCAAAATGATCTAATTCATTAATTTGATTTATCATCATTGGGAAAGATGAAACTGAAAGGCCAAATGCCGTTCTAAATTTGGCATATAATATAGCTTCTCTAGCTATTCTTAAAGCTCCGGCTGCCATGCCAAATGCCACGTGTAATCTAGATAAAGAAAGAACTATTGCCACCACATTAGCCAAACCTTTCTCAAGTGGACCAACAGGATAGGCAACCGCTCCATTGTAAGTGATTTCAGCTGTTGGCAGTTCAGCAGTCCCTAATTTTGGTTTTAGACGATCTATTGTATATAAATTTCTAATTTCTTTTTCCTTATTATTTGGAAGCCATGCTGGCACCACAAATGCTGCTACCCTGGTTGATGAAGGAGTATCCTTAGGTTTAGCTGTAACAAGTGCATAATCCGTGTGGACTGCTGAACAAAAGAACTTTTGACCATAAAGTCTCCATACATTTGATATACTATCTGGAAATTCTTCTTTTTCAAATACTGCTTCAACAAGATTGGCAGGTACATCACTTCCCCCCTGAATTTCACTAACAAACTGAGAACCTCTAGCATATTCTCCATTTTTCCCATCTCTTAAATAATTAAGTATGTCGAAGGCTTTAGGAGATAATTCATTTTCATATTTCTGTAAAAGCCATATAAGACCATGAGTACAAGCTACTGGACACATCACACCAGCTTCTCCATTTTCATATAATAAAAACATTTTCATAAATCTACTCCATGCTGTATTTCTATTTGGATCCCAGAGTCCAAGGCTAAATACTT
>JAEOSD010000148.1 GCA_016840545.1 Promethearchaeota archaeon | reverse complement strand
TGAAAATTAACTTTTTATCTAACGTATAATTCTTTCTTCTGAAATAAACTTATAGCATTAATTTAAATTAAGATTTAAAATGAGGTTAGTAAATAATTGTCCAATTTGTGATTCTGAAAAATTGAAACGGTTAAAACAACATATTTTTAGAAATCAAAATATTATCAATTATCTCTCTATGCTTCAATCGATGTCTAATGAATCATTAATGAGTAAGAACGAATTTAAATTTTACATAAATCATTGTCAGAAATGTGGATTTATTTTTTTAAATCCGAGATTTTCCGAAGAAGACTATAAAATTATATTTAAAACAGAAGTTATTAATAAAAACATTGATGTAGAACGATATTTTATTAGAGCTATTCGAGGATATAAACTTATTTCTAAATATTTTAAACATAAATTACCTTATAAACCAAAAATATTAGATTATGGCGGAGTGTCAGGATATCTATTAAATCCATTTCTCAAAAATTATGATTGCTACCTCATGGACTATAAAAAGTATGCCTTACCTAAAGGTATTCGATATTTAGGAAGGAATACAGATGATTTGAATGGAAAAATAAAATTCAATATTATATTTTCAATTCGGGTATTAGAACATGTTAATGATCCAAAAAAGGTTATTAAGGATCTTATATTAAATTTAAATCAAAATGGGATCATTTATGTTCAAGTTCCTTTAGGCTGTTTAAATGAATGGAAATCCATAGCTACTCCTTTTAGACATATCAATTTTTTCTCAGAGGAGAGTATATACAACTTGTTTAAAGTATCTGATTTAAAGATAATTCATTTAAAAACAGCATTTCAACTTTCTAAGGAAGCACCTGGATGGAAACTTGATATAATTGGCATTAAGACTCTTAAGAATAAAGAGAAAAAGAAGATAAAATACAAATCAACTAATCAGCAAAGAAAAAGAATATTTTATTATATTCCATTAATATTTAGAAAAAAAACTCTCAATCCACAAAATATTAAGAAAAAATTTAAAAATATATTAAAAAAATTAAAAATCCTTAATTAGAACCATTTAATATTTATAATTTATTTTGTTTTTCTCAAAAGTGAAAAAGTATTTGATTTCATTTAATTTTTCTGATTTTTTATCCAATTGAAATAGAGAAATTTCGATTTTTTTAGTTTCTTTATCTATATCTAACACAATAAATGATGGGATTCTACTGGCAACAAAAGACCATGCTCCTGTGACACTTCCTGGATTTAACAATAAAATCCCTGTTTTAGTAAGAAAAATTTCTTCCTTATGTGTGTGCCCTGAAATTAGAATATTATTATTTTTTTCAAGAGCAAATTGTTCTAACTGAGTTCGATCTCCTCTTGGTTGGATTTGGGCCCCATGAGTTAGTCCGATTATTAAATATTTCTTATTATAAAAATCAAATTTTAATTTTTGATAAATTGGAGCGTCTTTATTTCCATAATAATAATCCATATTCCCAATGACTCTGAATAAATCTCTTTTAGTAATTAAATTTAAAAATTCCATAAATTCAGGGTAATTTATCTCATCCCCCGTAAAAAAAGTATATTCAAATAATTCTGATTTTGTTAATTCTTCTAATTTAATCTGAATTTGCTTAGGAATACCTGATGCCCTTTTTGGAACGTGGCTATCTCCAATTAAAAGAAATTTTACCATAAATTATTCATAAAAGTTTACTTCTTCTTCCTATTTTTATCTTTTTCATCAGCTTGTTTAACAAATAAATATAATTCTTTCGCTTTTTTATCCTTTTCAAAATGTTCTCTTATAGGTTGTAGTAGTTGATTTAAATATTTTATTACTGCTGGTTTTAAATCAGGAGGAGACAGCTTTTCTTTTCCATAATCATTTTCCAACTCTTGAAATGAATTATATTCTATGTCTCCTCCATATTCTTGAGGTCTATCCACTTTAAATTTGTCTCTTAATTCAAAAATGATATATTTGCAATATTCCAATATAGGATTTTCAGTTATTTGCTTTGGAGGACAATAAGCTTTATTTATCTTACGTTTAATATCATCAGGAGAGTCTAGCATAAATATTGCAGTATCTGGATCTGATTTTGACATTTTAAGCTTTATTACTCTGTCAACACCTGTTAGATTTGTATCTGGAGGTCTATTTAAACCCATTATCATATGATGGTGAACAGCAACTGGTTTAGGTCTATTCAATTTGGTAGCAACCTCTCTAGCAAGCATATTCACTTTTCTTTGGTCTAATCCTAATTGACATATATCTGCTGGAAGATAAAAAATATCAGCTGCTTGCATTAAGGGATACAATATTTGGGATGCTGTAAGTTTTTCAGATTCACTTCTTCCCATTATTTGAGTACATCTCTTAACTCGATTTAATGAACTATTGATAGCAATTTTTAAAACTAATTCCCAATAAGCTGGATCTTTTACAATATCAGAAGCATAAATAAATTCTACATTACTTAAATCCATTCCACATACTTTCCATACTTCAATGAAAAAGTCACCAACCTCTTTAATAACTTCCAAATCTCCATCAAATTTATGATTAGCAGCAGCATGCCAATCAGCAACGAGAAACTTAAACTTGACTCCTGCTTTAGTTATCTTATTTACATTTATTGCTCTTAATAAACCTTGAGCTATATGAATATTACCACTAGGCTCAAAACCATCATAAGCATAAATCTCTTGGTTATGATCGTTTTTCCATTTGACCATTTCCCTTAATTCATCTAGATTTATTATTTCTTCACCGACTTCCCGCAATAATGCAATTTTTTCGTCTAAAGTTAATGTCATCTTACTAGTGAATAAGTTGTTTTAAAATACTAAATATATTTTATGATAAAATCTTTATGGATTAAAAAGAATTTTTAAAAATGAATTTTGCGTTTGTATTTACGTTTTTTTCTTTTGTTCAATAGCTGCTTGTGCAGCTGCCAATCTTGCTACTGGAATTCTAAAAGGAGAACAAGAAACGTAATTAATACCAATAGAGTTAGCAAATTTGATAGATCGTGGTTCTCCGCCATGTTCCCCACAAATTCCACATTTTAAATCTGGTCTAGTTTGCTTTCCAAGCTTTAAAGCCATTTTCATAAGTTTCCCAACACCATCTTGGTCCAATACTTCAAATGGGTTCGTATCTAAGATTTCTTTATTCAAGTAGATTGGTAAAAACTTGCCCTCTGCATCATCTCTACTGAATCCATACGTCATTTGGGTTAAATCATTTGTTCCAAATGAGAAAAATTCAGCCTCAATGGCAATCTCATCTGCTGTTAACGCAGCCCTGGGAATTTCAATCATTGTACCAAATTTATAGTCTAAGTCTACACCATACTCTTTTATTGTTTCCTCAGCAATTTCTAGCAGTTGGGACTTAACTAATTGTAATTCAGAAATCATTCCTATTAATGGAATCATAACTTCAGGAAGCACCTCAACGCCCTCAAGTTTTAATTCACATGCTGCTTGGAAGATTGCTTTAACTTGCATCTCATTTATTTCTGGCCAAGTAAGGCCAAGCCTGACTCCCCTTAGGCCCATCATGGGGTTTTCTTCGGAGAGTGACCTGATTAGGCTAATCACCTTACTCTTTTTCTTAATTTCTTCATCTAATGGGCTTGTATTAAGAAGGGATTTCGATAATTCGTTAGTCATTTTTAATTCTTGATACTCAAGTTGTACCGTGAGTAAATCAGGAAGAAATTCATGTAAAGGTGGGTCTAGCAATCGTATTGTTACAGGTTTCCCCTTCATAATTTTAAAAATTTCATAAAAATCACCTTTTTGCATTGGAAGTAGTTTATTTAATGCATCTTGACGATCTTCTTGAGTTCGTGCTATTATCATTGCCTGCATGACGGGTAATCTATCTTGCGCCATAAACATATGCTCTGTTCTTGTTAGTCCAATTCCTTCAGCACCAAATTCTATTGCTTTTCTGGCATCTGTTGGAGTATCAGCATTCGCTCTTACACCTAAAGTTCTTATCTCATCTGCCATTTGTAAGAGTTCAGAAAATTCGCCTTTTATTTCTGGTTCTATTAATGAAACCTTTCCTTCAATTACACGTCCAGTCGTGCCATCTATTGTAATATATTCACCTTCTTGAATTACAGTTTCGGCTACACTAAATTCAGCTCTTTCTTCATCAATTTCGATGTCTTGAGCTCCTACTACCGCTGGTTTACCCATTCCTCTCGCTACCACCGCAGCATGAGAGGTTTTACCTCCAAATTGGGTGAGTACTCCGCTCGAAGCATATAGCCCATGAACATCATCCGGTTTTGTTTGTGGTCGAACTAGAATTATTTCTTTTTCGCCAGCATTAGCCATCGCCTCTGCTTTATCGGGATCGAATATAGCTTTCCCTGAAACAGCTCCGGGAGATGCATTAATTCCATTCGCTAAAACATGTATAACAGCATGTTCATCGATACTCTTAAATAATAACTTTGAAATTTTATTAGGATCAAGGCTCATTATGGCCTCTTCCTTTGATATTAAACTTTCCTTAACCATATCAACAGCTATTTTAACTGCTGCTGATGGTGTCCGCTTGCCGTTTCTTGTTTGAAGGAGATAGAGAATTCCCTTTTCAATAGTAAATTCAATATCTTGCATGTCTCTATAATGATTTTCGAGTTTTTCCATCGTTTTTCTTAATTCATCATAAATTTTAGGAAACTCGTCTTTCATTTCTTCCAACTTTTTTGGTGTTCTTATACCTGCAACAACATCCTCACCCTGGGCATTTGATAAATATTCTCCAAATTTCTTATTTTCACCAGTAGATGGATCCCTTGTGAATGCTACTCCAGTTGCCGAATCCCATCCCTTATTTCCAAACACCATTGTTTGGATATTTACTGCAGTCCCAAAATCAGGGATGTCATTGATTTTCCTATATGTTAAAGCTCTCTTATTATTCCATGATTTAAAGACGGCTTCAATTGCGAGAAATAATTGTTTATAAGGATCTTGTGGAAAAGGTGATCCTATTTCTTTTTCATACAACGCTTTATAATCTGCAATTACGTTTTGTAAATCTGATACTGTTAAATCAGTATCCTGTGCATTTCTGGAAATTTCACGCTTATATTTATTAAGAATCCTTTCAAATTTCTCATCTCCAATTCCCATTACTACATCTCCAAACATCTGAATAAATCGCCTCCATGAATCGTAAGCAAATCGAGGATTATCTGTCTGTTCTGCCATGCCTTTGACGGATACGTCATTTAAACCAAGATTTAACACAGTATCCATCATTCCAGGCATAGATTGGGGTGCGCCGCTACGTACACTTACTAACAAAGGATTTCGCTCGTCACCAAACTTTTTACCAGTCTTTTTCTCTAATTCTTTGAGATGCTTAATTACTATAGGTTCAATTTCAGCCATTATTTGTTTTGGGTGTTGAAAATATTCCAAACATGCTTCAGTAGTAATCGTGAATCCTGATGGAATATTTAGACCTAAATTTGTCATTTCCCCAAGATTGGCTCCTTTTCCGCCTAAAAGATTCTTTAATTCTTTTTTTCCCTCGGTAAAATCATATATAAATTTGTTTGTTTCAGTGCTTGTCATTTTATTTTACCAAATCTCTATTAATATAAAATTCATTAAATCAAATAGAAAATTTTATTGTTTTAAATAAATAAGAATTTAAAATTCTTAAGTTTATAAATATACTTTCTGAAATAAAATTTTGCTTTATTGAATATATATATAGCTGTATGTAATTATAGCTGTTTTAACAATTCATATACGTCCCAAATTCCATCAATAATAAAATCAGGTTTAGAATCTTTACTTTTATTTATCATTTCCATGGTAATTTCTCCAGATAATACACAGCAAGTAGTAACTCCTGCCTCAATTCCCATTTTAATATCAGTATATAATCTATCTCCAAACATAATTGCATCTTTAGGAGAGATTTCTAATTCCTGAAGCTTAAATAAGAGCATCTGTTTATTTGGTTTTCCAAAGACTTCAGGCATTCTTCCAGTGGCTTTATATAATAAAGCTGCAATTCCACCAGCATCAGGAATATAACCTTCCTCTGTAGGACATCTATCATCTAAATGAGTTGCAATATAAGGAATTTGATTTTGAAGTAGATATGAAGCATTTACTAAACGTTCATAAGTTAATTCTTGATCAAAAGCAAGCACAATTATTTCTGGATTTTCTTCTGTCAAAATAAAACCTTCTTTCAAAAATTCCTTCTTAAGCGATTGTGTGCCTAATAAGAAAATCCGCTCATAATCATTTTTTTTAAGAAAATCTATGGTTGGGTGTTGAGATAAGATAATATTATCCCGGGTTATGTTTAGGTTTAAATTAAGTAACTTCCGAATATAATCAGAAGTTGATTTACTAGAATTATTTGAAAGAAAGTAGAAGTGTTTATTTTTACGTTCTAATATATCAATTAATTCAATCACTCCATCAAAAAGTGTATCACCTAAATAAATAGTTCCATCCAAATCAAAAAAAAATACCTTCTTTTTAAGGATTTCAGATAAATCTTGTTTTTGATCATTCATAAGCGGTTTTTTGATGTTTTAAGCAGATTTAATTAAATACTATTTTAATTAGTAGAAAAAATAATAATCCAAAATTAAATAAAAAAATGATTTAAAAATAAAAAATTTAATGAGAAAATCATAAAAATCATAAGTTCAAGCAATTATATTAGATGTTTCATCTTTTTTTTCATTTTGTATGAGCCATGCTTTATATTTAAAAGTAAATTTACCTTTTATTATGGCCTTATATCCTGTTTCTTCCTCAAATAAAACTTGCTTTATTTCTGAATCCATCTCCTTATATGTGTAATGATATATTCTTTTTTGTATTAAGAAATAAATTATGAATAATCCAAGGAATATCCCAGGGATAATTATACTTTGAACGATTTCTGGAGTATAAATAATAGTTATTAATCCAAAGATTAATACAATAGGTATAATACAATAACAACAATAAAAACAATAAGAAATTCCAGAAGAACTAGTTTTTGGTTTAAGTTGTATATCTAATTTTTTATTTGCCGCAT
>JAEOSD010000147.1 GCA_016840545.1 Promethearchaeota archaeon | reverse complement strand
TCACAGTCAGATATCAGAGACCTTTCTTGTTTCTTTTCAGATCTCTGACTTCCAAACAACATTATGGACAAAATCATATTAATTCCAATTTCTTTATGAATAAGAGTTATTACATCTTTGATATAATTTCTTGATCTCTCATTAATGTCTTTTAAATTGGAGGATATCCTATTTTTTAAATCATTTAACGGAATATTCGATTTGGTTTCTTCCAATATGATCAATAAAAAATTAATTTCCTATTTTATAAATTTTATAAAATAAAAAAATGAAATAAAGTAAATTCAAAAAAGTGAATTAAATACTGTTTCCTAACTTATAACCTCTACTTACAGCCTCCATAACAGTTTCGGGTTTTTTAGCATCACCAATTTTTTCAACTCTATAAGTGCCAAGTTTTTTTAATTCTTTGTAAATATTATCATTTGGTTTTACTCCCGTTGCATAATACACCATATCAACATCGTTGATAACCTGTTCAGTATCATTCGCATCCATATAGGAGACATAACTCTCTCCAATTTCAGTAATCTTTACACTAGTAAGCAATTTAACTCCTAATGCATCACATTTATCTAACATAACCCATTTAGTGGTTTTTCCTAAAGCAGATCCGAGTTTAGGTAATTGCTCTAAAACAGTAACTTTATTTCTTGTTCCATGGAGCATATTTAAGGCAACATCAGGCTCTAATGCTTTGTAAAATGTAAGAAAATCAAAAGCTTCACGACTTAATGTTCCGTATTTAGCTATATAAATTGCCAATTCAATACCTGTAGCTCCACCGCCGATTATGACACTATTTTTGCCTATAGGAGCATCTCCACTAAATACAAGATTAGCCCAATATACATTTCCTCGATCTATACCTGGAATTGGCGGTAAAATAGGTTTTGAACCAGTAGCTACAAATACTACATCTGGATTAAATTCTTTAATTTTATCGAGATTAACTTCTTCTTGCAGGTGTACAGTAATACTATATTTCTGAATCCAATATGTGTAATTCTCAATCATTCTTTTAAATTCATTTCTTCCAGGTGGTACCCAAATTATATTTATAAGTCCACCAATTTTATCTTCTTTTTCAAAAATATGTACGTCATGCCCTCTCATTGCGGCTACACGTGCAGCTTCCAAACCTCCAGGTCCAGAACCAATCACCATTACCTTTTTCTTTTCTTTTAAAGGTTTCAACTCAGTTCGAGCTTCATTTCCCGCTCTAGCATTTCTTAAACAAGTAACGGACGATAATTTAAAAATACTATCAAAACATCCCTGGTTACACCCAACACAGTTCATTATATCTCTTAATTCACCTCTTTTTGCCTTTATTGGCAAATAAGGATCAGCTATCAGAGTTCTGCCCATACAAATTGCATCTGCCTTATCAGCCATTAATATGTTTTCAGCCAATTCCGGGTTGTTGATTCTATTGGAAGCGAAAACTGGAATAGATACACGTTTCTTAATATTTTCCGCTAAATAAGTATAACATCCTTCGGGAACATCCATAGTAGTTTGAGGTGTTTTCGTAACATGCCACCCTCCAGTAACATTAAGATAATCCAAATGTTTTCCTAATATTTCAGCAATTATTGCTTTTTCTTTATAAGTATTACTTCCTGGTACAAAATCATCTCCTGAAATACGATATCCAATATTAAAATCTTCTGCACTTGATCTCATTAGTTCAATCGTTTCAATTGGAAATCTAATCCGATTCTCAAGATCTCCACCATATTCATCTGTCCTTTTATTTTTTAAAGGTGAGAGAAACTGATCCATTAAATAGCCAGCATTAGCACAAATCTCAACTGCATCAAAACCTGCCTTTTTAGCACGTAATGTTGCTTCCGCAAATGCTTGTTGCTCATTGTTAATATCATCAAGAGTCATTTCTCGAGGGGTTGCTTTACTAAATTTGCTATAGACAGCAGAAGGAGCAATGGGGGCTCTTCCAATTATCTGTGGGTAAGTATAGGCACCACCGTGGTATAATTGGCAACAAATTTTAACATCACTCCTTGCATTATGCACAGCTTTAGTTAGCTCGGTTAACATTGGAAGATATTTATCATTTTCTATAGAAATCATCATTGGATGCCCTTTTGCATAAAGATCTATATAACAACCCCCCACAATAAGCATAGCAGCACCTCCCTTTGCTCTTTCAACGTAAAAATCAATTAGTTTTTGCGTAATAAAGCCATCATTAGCATAATTGAGATTTATTGCGGGCATAACTATACGATTTGAAATAGTCATGTTATTAATTTTCAATGGTTCAAATAATTTGAAAAATTTCATATGAAACTCCTATTAAATAGATTTAAAATATTAATTTTGTTAGATATTAAAATTGATAACAATTTAAATTGTTATCTCTTGTAAAAAATATGTCATTTCTAGTAGAAGAATTATCGATTAATTCAAACTAGATTTGTTGTTTAATCTCTTTATTAAAAATCGTATGTACTAAATTATATTTTGAAAAGGTTTATGTTTCTTTAACGGAAGTATGAATCCGATCCTTTATCTTCTCGAGCACCTTTCATGAAATGTTCTGCTTGCTTTTTATAAGACTCAATCACACTTTCCATTTCTTCAATTTTTTTATCTAATTCTTCAAATCCCATTTCAATATTAAAGTAATCTTTAAGTATTGTAACTAACGCTTTCGAAGCTCGAGGATCTAAAGCCATCATAGGTAAGGGTAATGTTTCTGCTAATAAACAAATTCCAGGTGCAAATCCCTTTTGTCCTGCCCACGCAGGTAAAATCCCATTGGCTCCAGCAATTACTCCCCCATCCATGATTTTTGTATCTTTTTTCTTTAAAAAAGATTTCACGACTTTATCATCAGTACCACACACATGAACCATTGGTTCATCTCTAATATTATCTGAGACCATTGCACCAGTACTTACATACATAATGATTTTTCCTTCTGTTATTTTATCCATTTCTTCGCAAAATTTTTGAGAAAACTCAAAAACACCCTCAGGAGTTTGAGGTTGGTAATTAGCTGTTAATATAAATAAGTCATTTTCCTTTTTTCCAGGTCTAGATTTATAATATACTTCTGCGGTTGGAATTTCTAATTTACCTTTTTCTACATTTGATTTGGGAGGAAAATCAAAATATTCTATATTCAAGAACTCTTTTGCTTTAATAGAATCTTTTATTGAAGTTATAGCTAATTTCGCAACTAAAGCAATTCCAGGCCAGCCTATAAGAACAACTGGATCATGAATTTCTTCAGCTTTTAAATCAAACTTTTTTATAATGTTGATATACATCATTTTCTCCTATTTTTATTATTAAAAACTAAAATCTAAAGGTTCGTTACAATGTGGACATTTTTCTAATTTTTTTTCCATAAATTTTCCACAAAAGGGACAATAAAAACCTGAATTAAATTTGTGGCCTACTCTTGGTTTTTCTGTTTCAATTTTATCGGAATATAATCTCGATGGTACAGGCTCAGAATATCGATACTTCACTGAAACAGGTTGTTCTCTGTATTGGGATATCGCTACTTTTTTAGCTTTTGATGATGTATATAAAACTGTGAGGAAACAAATAAATAATGGACCTAAGAGAATATTAAAGAAATTATTATATAAAAAATCATACAAAATTATCATTCCATAGTTCCTGCTACTAGGATTATACCATGATAAATAAGTTATCTCATCAATTGGTATAATAAAGTCTAAAAACATCTGAAAAAATAATGTAATAATCCAAATAACTATGCTAGACAAGAAAAAAACTCCTATTATTTTCCAAAAAGAGCCTTTTTCAATGAACCTTGCTTCCTTTAAAGGATTTTTCCCATTGTTATTATGATAAGTGAATACTGAAAAGATAAAATATCCAAAGAGTATCAAACCGGGTATAATAAGTAAAAATGTCAAAGGGACTACAATACCAATAAGAAGTGCTACAATAATTAATCTTGGGTTAAAAGTTGATTTTAATTCTTTATTAATATTAGTATCTATCCCAATATATCTCTTAAAAAGGTAATTACTTATTGAACACATTGCTATTACTGTAAAAAATGCTCCGATAATAGAATCTAAAACGGAGATGCCAATCAAAAATGAAAAGTAGGATAAAAGAACTTGAAATTCTGCAGAAGTGACACTATTAGGATCTTTATTTAGAATAACATTTACTTGAGGTTCAAGCAACTTTAAATTCCAAACTAAATCAGGTAAAAGAAGATTTTTTAGTATTATAGAAATAATTGCAAAAAATGCTATTGGACCAATGATTTTTAGCCAATTCTTAGCAAATAAAACGTATCCGTCAGAGAGAACTCCACCAAAACTTTTATATGCGAATCTCTGATATGTCTGAATATCTTCCGACATAATCTTTATTATTTTTATAATTATTTATAATTTGTTAAATAAAAAAGATAATTATACAAATTTGAATTTAAATTATTAAATATAATAACAGAAAAAATTTTAATTATAAGAGTATATCTTTTTAATGCCCGATATGTTAACACAAAAACCACCCTCTCGTCAAATACCAGGAATAATTTCATATATGGATTTTTTTGGGACTAAACGATTAGCCATTTCTCTTTTTTTCAGTATACCATTTGTATTTGGAATATTATCATTTTTCTTAAATTCTATTTATACGGGTATTTGGAATTTTTATTTCTTTTTTTTTTTTATTCTGATTTTTTATGCCATTTCAGGTGCAGGAGCTTTTATTTCAATTTATTATTATTCCAAAAGAGCTCCCATATTAAAACCTCCACCTAATGGTTGGGCTTTACAACTTAACACCTTTATCAGCGTTATTTTAGGAGCATCATTAATTATAGGACAACTATTAGCTATATTTCTAAGAAATATTACATTCCAAGAAATGTTCTTTATCTTAGGAACTATTGTTTCATATATTATAGCTTATGTTATCTATTATTCATTTACAACTGTTGGAAAATATGGAAATTTAATCTTAGCATTAATTCAACCTATAATCGGGATTATTTTATATAGTTTATTAGCCGCTCAAATCTGGTTTTTATTTCTTATTAGAGCAAGTGTTTTTTTCATATCTTGTGCCTTTATTTTTGCTATACCATATGCAAGAGCGATGTCCAACGTTAGCAATGTATATAAGAAAGTGACTGGTATAGGAGGTTACCCTTTTATAAGGGCTTTTGTATTGTCTATGATGACAAAGGATAATGATGATTTAATTGAAGATTTTTTTGATATAATTGGTATAGAATCAAAGGTAAAAATCCAATATTTGGCAATTAGAAATATGAAGTCTAAAAAGTTAAAAGGTTTATTTATAATCCCAGATATTCATTTTGGCCCTTTTAAAACGTGTGGTTCCTCGGATTTACCATCTCGTATTTATAGTATGTTCAATAATATCTCTGGCACAACTGTTTATCATACTACTAATGATCATTCACACAATTTAACCAGTCATAAAGAACTCGAAAAAGTCTTAATTAGAATTACAAACGATGTAAAATACATTGAAACCAGTGAAAATATAAAATGGATTAAAAAGATTAATAATTTATCAAGAAAAATGCATAACTCTGCTAAACTAATTGGTACGGAAATTGGAGATGTTCCTATTATTTTTCTTACAAGGCACCCTTTACCTTCGGACGATATTGAGGCAGAGATTGGTGAAAATATAAGCGAAATTGCTCATTCTCTTGGATATCATGATATACTCATAATCGATTCTCATAATTCAATAATTGGAGATGAGATTTTAATTAAAAAGGATACAATTGAAGGGAAAGATTTGATAAAGGTGAGTGAAAATTACTTAATCTCAAGTAAAAAAAAAGTAAATTCAATATCAAGTGAAATAAAATATGGAGTAGCCAAAGATGCATTGAGCGAATATTCTGAACGTGATGGGATAGGTTCTGGTGGTATAGTTGTTCATCTTTTTAAAAACTTGACTACAGATCAAAAAACAGTGTTAGTCCATTTTGATGCCAATAATGCTTATGTGGATATCAGATCCTTTATTTTAAATATGCTTCAAAATAGAGGTATAGAATTAGGTGAGGTCACTACCAGTGATAGCCATACTGTTGCTAGACAATTCACTAGTAGAGGTTATTCTCCAATAGGAGAGAAAATTAAATTAGAATATATCTTAAAAAAACTCGAAGATCTAATAGCAAAAGCCGAGAAGAATTTAACCCAGGTTGAATTTAGTTACTACTCCTCTGAAGTAGAAAACGTAAAGATTTGGGGAGATACAAAATATTTTGATGCAATCATGAATACTCTTCAGGAATGTATTAGGGTTTCTCAGAAGTTGTTAACGTATAGTCTTATTTTACCTACTTTTTTCTCATTATTGATTTTATTATTCTATTATAATATAACTTTTGGAAATATATAAGAACATTTATCATTTACATTAATTTTCTTAAATGTTTCCATGATATGTAGATATTATCCAGATTCATATAAACTATGAGCTCTTTTAACTTTAAACAAATTCTTTTTTATGATTAGTAAGATGTTGAGTTCTGAATTACATAATCTCTACAAGGTTAGCATAATCGGTGCTCCGGCTGTTGGTAAAACTACAATTTTGAAACTGCTTTCTAAAAATACAATTGATAGAATTTATCTACCCACTCATGGTTTTGACTTAAAAACTGTAAAGTTTGATAGTTTTACCATTAAATTATGGGATTTCGCAGGACAGCAAGGTTATCTAAAATCTTGCAGTAGGGATCATTTATTAGGTTCAGATCTCCTTTTTGTAGTAACCGACTCATCACCGAAAAATGTTCTAAAATCTCGCGAATTAATTAATTATGCAACTCATTTTGTCGAGAATAACTGCCCTATAATAGTGATTGCCAATAAGCAGGATTTAGCGAAAAATGATGGAAGAATGGAACCTAAAAGAGTAGAAGATATACTTCATGTAAAAACATATGGCCTTACAGCAATTAATCCCGCTGAACGTAATAAACTTATGAATATTATTAAAAAAGAATTAGAAAAAATTGCTAAAAGGAGGATGAAAGAAATTGCATTTTAATGAAAAAGAACTTTTTGGGGCTGCTCTTATTGGATTTGATATG
>JAEOSD010000032.1 GCA_016840545.1 Promethearchaeota archaeon | reverse complement strand
GCCTATGACGTTTTACGAGCAGAATATAAGGTAAGAGATTATAAAATGCTCCAACCGATTTTAGAATGGACAGATGAGGTTCCAATTGAAGAGATTTTAGAGAGATATAATATTATGGCCGGTGATTTGCATATGGTCAGAGACAATTTAGAGAGGATTATTACATTTATTGGGATTATTGCCATTCATTTAAGCGAAAATGGATTTGATCTTCAAGATGCTATGATTCGAGTAGCAGAAATGGCAGAAACTCTCAAAATTCGTATTCATTATGGCATAAAAGAAGAATTATTTGATTTAGTATTACGATTAAATAATGTGGCACGAGTGAGGGCACGAATCTTATTCGATGCAGGATATCATACTGCTACTAAGGTGAAAAAAGAAGATCCCTATATTTTGCATCGTAAAACAGGATTAGGAGTAAATTTATGTAAAAAAATTATAAAAAGAAAATAAAATTAATTTTATTTTAACTAAATACCTCCCATTTTTATGATTTATTTGTTTCCTCTCCTTTTTTTCCTTTTTATTGTTTCAAACTAAATATCTTAAGAAGATGTATGAATGAATCAAAAGACTCTGAGAAATTCGATTGGGAAGATTTTATCATAAAAAAGAAATCTCCTCAAGAATTCATGATCCGAGAATTTATTGTCTATAAGAAGCAAGGCCAAAATTCGAATGAATATGTGATAAAAAAATTTGATAAAACTAAGGAACAAAATCTTGAAATGTCAAACCTTATTAAACACATTTTAGAAAATGTGGCTAATCTAACTCCTAAACAAATAATTGATTATTGTAATAGTCAAAGATACTTTATGAAACTTTATTTTAAACAAATACAGGAAGAATCTAAAAAATGAATAAATTATTAAATTTTTAGTCAAATCGGCTTTTTTTATCCTTTCTTTTATAATCAATTTATAATTTTTCTTTAAATAAAGTTAAAGAAATATAGATATAAAAATAATTATTTGATGAAAAATGAGTTCTGCAATAATCAAAAAAGATAAGGAAATCAAGGTTAACATAGATATCCAAAGTGATCTAGAGTTAGGATATATACTATCTAAAATCATTGTTCCTTTTACACATTTTTTGGAGCCAGAATGTGAACCGGATATTTATAACGGTAAAGAGTTAATGTCTTTTTCTCAGAGGCATTCGACTTATAAATCTCTCATGCTTACGGAATTTGAGGATGTAATAAAAGATTTTTCAAAAGTTATAAAAAGTAATAAATAGATAAAAAAAAATTATCTTTTCCTAAAAATTTTCACGGTATAATCCCAAATAGCAGGATTAGAAAACCCGTCTTCTCGAATTTCTTTTAATACAGCTTCCTTATCTCTATCTTTTGGACGCAATATAATGTGTTCAGTAATTCTTAATTCCTCTTTTATCATATTACACCTCATTTAGCAATTTTACTATCATTTAATTGCAGATATATATAAATAAAAAAACTCTCTTTTTTGTAAGCAAATCCAGATGGTTCACACTTTTTCTTTAAATATACTTGTTATTTTTAAACAGTACCAAAATCATCTGAAATAAATATAATTATGATCACCAAAAAATTAGTTCCTTATATTGTTCAACGGGAGGAGTTATTTCCTAACTCGATAGATGAATATTTAAACAGACTAATCCCTCTGGTAAATGTAAACATTAAGGGTGGAGCGTGTTATCCATTTGAGCTGGAACATCGGTTAGGAAATACCAAAACCAATCCCTTTCTAAGAATTGCCCGCCCAAATGATGCTCTAATCATAGCTGATATCTGTAAGGAAGTCTACGAGAATTCCTATCCCTACAAAGAAATGGAAGATGAGAAATATGTGCGTAGCATGATCGAAAGCTCCACCAATCATTTTATCTTATTTGAAACAGAATCGGGAGAGAACGCTGGTTGCTTCCGCTGTGCTTTGGATTTCGAGAATAAAAAAGGCTATATGGGAGGATTCATGGTTCGCAACAAGTTCCAGAATAAGCTGGATGTGATTCGAGCAATTATGGGATCCTATATTTGGATGTGGAACTCATTTAAGGATGATATTTTGGTATGGTATTGTGAAAATAGAACTGCCCATGCTTCTTCTCAGTACATTACCGCGGTATGCGGAATTAACACCATTGCTATCTTTCCCAATAAGGATATTTTTTTTGGACAAATCGAGTCTGATGTTATGGGAATCATTTATACTGAAAAAGTTCTACGAGAGATGAGAAGCACTTCAGTTCCAACTCTTATTCCTTCAGCTTTAAATTCATTTCTTTATTCAGATAAATTATATACTCTTGGAAATATTAGAGTTGCCCAGCCATCTCTCAATCTGGATTTTAACTATATTAAAGGAATCTTTGAGAAAGTAAGGTGTGAAGTTGAGGACGATAAGTATGGGTATCAGCATTTTAAGTTCACAATTGCAGGAACAGATTCTTACTTTACATTCTTGCATAATACTCACATCCAGAATTTTGAGAAAGCTGATTATAAAGTGCAATCATTAGAAGAACTTTTTGTGTTTATTGAATTTTTAAAGAGGTATATGAGGGAAAATACCATTCGTTATTGCGAGATGTTTATCTCAGCATATCAGCCTGAGCATCAACAATTATTCTACGATGCCGGATTTCGGGCACGTGGATATGTTCCCTGTTGGAAATATATACTCGAACAAAATAGATTTGAAGATTATATTGTGTTTAATTACTTTGAAGGAAAAATTGAAAGTATAGATTTATTACCCCAAGGGTATGAGCTACTAAATTGTATAGAAGTTTAATTTTCTAATATCCTTAATATTATCTCAAAGCTGTTCCATCTAAAGGACATTTCGGTTTATATCCAGAAATTAAGTCTCCAAGACCAGCTCTCGGTATACATGCTTTACATATAAAATGTCCATTATCACAAATTTTTCCACCATAGACCTCCCTTTCAAGTCCACAACTAGCGCATCTTCTTTTCGCCATACTTTATTTTTAGTTTTTAATTTTATTAATTTTTAACTTTTTACTATTGTAAAATAGGATTTTTTTTTAGTAGATTGTAAAATTCCATTCTTTATAGATTTCTTAATTAACAACTTAAGTTCTGAAGGAGGAATTTCATAATCTTGTGCCAAAATTTCAATTAAGTGTAATGGAAATCTGCTATAGTTTGACGAGAGTTTTGTTAAACATTGTTGAAATTTTTCTTCATAATCTTCCATTTTTTCTAATGGTTTTGGTGCTTTTTTTATTATTTGGTTATTAAAAGATACAATGAATTCATTTTCAGTTGAAAATTGAGCCTCTCCCAAGGAATTTTGCAGTTGTTTCACTTTGTTTACCGCTTTAGTCATTCCATTGACGATTTCTCCCTTATCCAAAATGTTCTTAACTTGATGAGTTCTGCCACATCGCAAACATTTTTTAGTTTTTTGGGTAGTTTTCACATAAGAATACTGTTTACATCTAGTACAAATAAAAACCACATAAGGAGTTTGATCTTTTTCCCATTTTTTCTGCTCCATTATAGATTCTCCATTTTGTGAGCATTTTCAATGATATTTTTTATAATAAAATAGAGTTCTTCCACATCTTCTATGGCAACTATTTGAATTTGGGTTTTTTCTGCAAATTCCTTAACTTTTTGTTTAATTACCCTTAATTCTCCATTTATTCGCTCGGTAAAGTCAATAAAGTCCAATATGATAATGATTAGCTCATATTTGTGGTGAAATATTTTAGTGAAATTGGACAACTCATTTTGTAATGTTTTGTCAAAATTTTCTGAAAAATATACTTGGATAAGTACTTTCTCATAGATTATAATATGTTCATCCATATTAGTAATGGAAAATTGAATTCCTTCCTTTTGAAATTTCTTCCGCAAACCAAATTTAACAGGTAAACGTTTACTTATTATTACTTTTTCCTGAGATTTTCTCTCTGTGGAAGGTTTATGGTCATTTATAAATGTTAATAATCCCGCTTGATGTTCTCGTTTTACTGGCTTTATATTTGGTGCTGCTTTAGGAACTGTTTTCACTTGAGCTTTCTGAATTACTGGAGATCTAGGTAAAACAGTCTTCTGTTTCTCTTGACTTTTAAGATTCACATTCATCCGTTTTAGCTTACTCATTGCAATTCTCATGTAAATCTCATCATGAGTATTTTTACAAAAAAGAATTATAACCCTGCCTTCTCGATGGCGTGCTGTCCTTCCCTTCCTTTGGATAAAACGTATTTCGGATGCCACTACATCATAAAATATTACCAAGTCGCACTCGGTAATATCAAGGCCTTCTT
Organism: Promethearchaeota archaeon; assembly: GCA_016840545.1. GTDB lineage: Archaea > Asgardarchaeota > Lokiarchaeia > Sigyniarchaeales > SOKP01 > SOKP01. The sequence continues at coordinate 18,398 of JAEOSD010000032.1, read as the reverse complement.
CTCCAACATTAGTGCTCACAAGAACCTTATAAAATCCTTGCTTAAATTTTTCAAGAATTTCCAGTTGATTTTTCTGGGATAACCCTTTATCATCCTTAGATTTCGTTGCTTGTCCCACAAATCGAGTAGTTTTAATATTTTCTGTGGTATTCAGTTTTTTCGCGATATTTCTTACCGAGTCTCGTAATTTGACAAAAACTAAAATTCGTGAATCTGGAGTGTTTTCTAATTGTTCTAAGATAATTTTTTTCAATACCATATACTTTGGATGGATTAGAGTTTCAGGAGTAAAATCATGATGTTTTAATAGTTCTACATATAATTGGTATAATCTATATTCTGAGGCAAGAACCTTCACTGCCTTGGAGCTTGACTTCTTTTTTGCATCCTCTCTCATTTTTTCTAAGTAACTAAGTAATACATCTAATCCTTGCTGTTCAATTAAGTCAGTCATATGATATAAAATTAGGGCTTGAGCATTCACAGAGAGAGCAGTATACACTCCAGTCTTATCTCCATTATCATTTAATAATTTGACCAATTCTGTATTTAATTTTAATAAATCCTTACGAAAGGTTTTTTCTACTAATTTTTCCGCAGCACCATCTAAGAAACCTAATTGAGAAAGATATTGTAATCGTTCTTTTAATAACTTTTGAATGACCGCATATACTTCTTCCATTAATTCTGTTAATTCTACGCCTATTTTATATATATCCATAGGTTTTAGATATGTTTTTACATCCCGATCTGTCCTTGTTCGCGTATGAATGTTCTCTTTACGAATATGGAGGTTCTTGCATAATTCGGTAATTTTTTTTTGTGATGCTCCTGGAGATGCAGTTAATGCTAAAATATTTCCATCTGGATTTTGATCGAGATACTCATCTGCAATCAATGGATAGGGATAATTTCCAGAGGCATGATGTGCCTCATCAAATATGATTAAACAGGTACTATTAAGGGAGTATCTCCTTTTTACGAGATCATTTCTTAGGGTTTGCGGAGTATAAAAAATAATTTGGTGTTCGGTAAAGAGTTCTGTACGTTTTTCAGGATTCACATTTCCTGTAAGTACTACAAATTGTTTTTCAGGAATGGTCAATAGCTTTTTAAAAGTCCCATAATGTTGATTGATTAGTGGTCTAGTAGGGGCAAGAATTATTATTTTACTATTTCTGGGAAAAGTTTCTAAGGTGTATGCTGCCACAAATACCGCAATAATAGTTTTTCCAAGTCCGGTGGGTAAAACCACGAGCGAGTTCTTATTTACACATTTTTTTGCAATCTCAACCTGGTATTGTCGATATTCAATATTTATTTCCTTAATAAATTCATTTTCGGCAATTTTATTATTTGAATTTGATGAAATCATTATTTTTACTCCCCTGAATTAATTAGTATTTTATTCTCGTTAATATTTAGTTCTGTAATTGGCTTATTCCCGCGTTGGTATGAAAGAATCTGGACTCCAAGATCTACAGCCAACTTGGTAGGATATATTAAGCCATTCCCTCGATGTTCGAAAAAATAGGGATGGGTTCCTTTTAGGCTCCTAACCTTTTGAATGAGTTCTGAATGATTATATGAGACATCAAATCCTCTACCAATCTTTATATGTTGGAAGTAATAAATAATATCGCTTAATAAATTGGATTCCGCTTTAGTAAGATTAATCTCATTAACCTCTAAATTATCTCCATCTTTCATTTGTGCTTTTTCCTTCAGTGCTAAGTAAAGATTTGTGTTTTTCCTTTTTTTATACAGTACATACCCTTTTAACTTAGAGTGAAATAATTCTTGAAACTGAAATATAAGATTTAATAACTTTTCACCCTCTTTTGGAGGCAATCCAAGAACGTCTTCTAATTTGCTAAAGTTAAAATTGGAATTTGGATGTTCATTGAATTGTTTTAAAATTTCTAATATTTTATGTAATTTTTGAATTCTACAACTTGAGGGCATCTAATTCTATAAGTCGTAGTGATATAAAAAGAAAAAATTATGAGTTTTTAATTTTTTTAAATTGTAAATGCTTTTTCATGTTTATTGAATCCATTTTTCTGGAGGAGAAATAAACCAAACAAATTGGAAATGCGATTAAAATAACGCCTATTATTGTTGCGTGAGTAAATTCACCATTAAAATCTTTAAAAAAGTTTGTATCTGCATAATCAGGATTCGAAAAATACTTTTCCATAGAGCATACCCAGTATAAGGCTTCATGACAGATTTTTTTTCTCTCTGTAGATAAATAAAATTCATAAAATGTAGAATCGAATATTTCTGCTATGAGTTCTTGAATGGAACTTATTTCAAAATAGATATTTAAATCTAATAATTCTGAAATTAAATAGCTATAATACACATTCTTTATGTTCGTATAATCAAGATGGTTTATGATTAAATTCTTAATTTTAGAATCGTCTAAATCATAGAGATTAAGTAATCTTAACATATAAATACCGAAATATGTATTTTCAAGGATAAAATCAAATTCATTATCTTTGCTTGGACCAAAGTAAAGTTCACTAGCAGTCTCTTCTACCTGTTTGAGAATATACATATTCAACGCATTCACATCAAATCCAATATATAAAAAATTTCCTAAATTTAAATAATCTGCAAGGATTTCCAAGGCAAGGAGTGCATAATAACTGGTTTCGAATTCGATACTAAAATTTTGGTATTCAACTGTAGAATGAATAAAGGAATAAGTCGGTAAAAAGCCTCCATTATTCGCATAATTGTCATTTAAAAATTGACTTTGAATAATCCTATTTACTAGATCTGGTAAATCATGGTTTAATTCGAACACTTCAAGTCTTGAAATCTTATTGAGTGCATCTAGTGCCAAGAAAGTACTTTTATGAGATTGCATTCTCTCTATTTCATACATTCCATATGAGTAATATTCAATTGGAAAGGAGCGAAAAATTATGGAATCAAAATTCATATTTGTACAGGATATAAACATATCACCATCTTCTGCATAATCATAATAACAGCTACTTTCTATTAATTGATATAGTTGAGAAATGGGAAATTCGTTTACTTTATCGTCAAAAGCACTAATCAAAGAGTAAAGGAGTTGCATAGAGGTATAATCTTCTGAAAGAAGAGCAAATCCATCTAAGTAGAAGTATTTTTCTAAAGCAGCAACAATCATATCTTTTTCAATGCTGTTTAGTTGTGAAAGTTCACCAACTTGTTCTAAAGAGCGAAGGATCTGAAAAGTATCAATTAACTCATGATATAGAATGTTTGTGGATTGTTCCCAGACGCCCCATGAATTTCTATTATTGAAGATGAATTGTGAGACATTTACTTTGGAATAATTCGAATAACCAGTTAAATCGGCCAATTCTAAAGCTAAAGCGTTACCTATTACATCTAATTCGTGATTTTGTTTGCAGAATGCTGAAAAATAGAAGTGTTCATCGGATGGATTATATAAACGATTAAGATAGAGATTGAAGTTATTAATATTAATAGAATCAATTTGATTGAATAGTTCCAAACTTTTGAGACAATAATATGCTGAAAGTAAATTAGGATCATTAAATTTTAGTGATGAGATGATAAAATCGTCATCATTGAAGAATCCACCAAAAAAATCGGGATGGCTTCCAGTTGCTTGCAAACCAACGATATAATCAACGATATTGTTCTTTACTTGAGTATAAAGATCCCAATTATCTAATATATCGATTATTTTTATTGCATAGAATGTATTATCCATAGTAACTAATTTCAAATATGTAGGAAGAGAAATATCAAATGGTCTTCCAATAAATCCGTGTCCTACAGGATTATAACAATCCCAAATAAAATCTATCATGCGTTGACTATCAATGAGATCCAACTTTCCAAGAATCTCCAAAGATGATACTGCATAACAATTAATCTCCAGCAAAGAGGATAATGGATAGATAATTTCCTTGTGAGTATCACTCTCAAGCCACCGTTTTGCGTAGCTATCAATAAAAATATTCTCTTCTGATTGATAAAATGCCATGATAAATTCAGTAATCTGAGTGGTATTAACCTCATCCAATCTGTCCAATTTATCTAAAATTTCGAGCGTATAATAAGTTGCTTGAATGGAGGGCTCATATACCTGAGGAAAATATCCCCTTTCCCCATATTGTTCCATTTTTTTGTTAAAGATGTTATTTATCAATCCATGATATCCTAATGAAGAAGAAGAGAGCTCTTCATTCTCAAAATATGCTTCTATAGGAGATTTATTGGACATTCCTATAAAGAACCCCATATTTACTGTTAAAAAAACCATTAAAAGTATAGTTAAATTGTTTTTACCTTTCATTTTTATTTGCGAAATTTTAATACAATACATTATATTATGATCAGAATAAGTTAGGAATATTTAAAGAAAAAAATAGAATAAATAAAAGGAAAAAAAATAAGGTTGTTAGATTATGAGGTTTCCTTTAAATTGCGGAGGACCTTTCACTTTCCAAATGCCTAAATCAAACAACTGATCATTAATAACTGCAGGTTCTTCATTCACTTTTGATTTCGAGAAATTTTTTTCAAATAGATTTTTAACCGCATTTTTATTTACCTCACAAGAGATAAACATAGTATTATTTTCCAAGTCTTTTAACGCATAAAAATAATATTCTATATTATCATATGGATTGAATACTTGCATCGCATTATCTAATTCAATCTCGATTATTTCAGGAGCTCTTTTTTTATTTTCTTTAAATTGATCTAATAATACATCAAGACGCTCCATCACTTTTTTTAATAAATCAGCGGATCGTACCAAACTTTTAAATCCAGGAATACGAAGGCGATCAAATATTTTTCTCTCTACTTGTTTATGAATAGTACTCATTCGAATATTTAACCTATTACAAATATCGCTTACAGTAATTGGGTTTTCTTGTAAACAGAGAGCAGAAATGGAAGTAGCAACTCCCACTACCACATCATCTTTAGTATTTTTAATGGAACCCCATAATCTATATAAAATTTTTTTAGATTGATAATAAAAATACATTCCCAATCCAAAATGTTCGGTTATTTCCATAATTCTCTGGAGAATATACTCTTTTCGATTTCTTTCTTTATATTCTGGCATAAATTCATTAATTTGGAGCTTAAATGCTTGAAAATCCTTTTTAGAGATTTTTGCTACGTCTAATAAAGCTCGCTCATCAACCGGTTTGCATTCATACTTGTAGGTGAAGTATATTACTATTGGAACCAATTTTTCAGGGCTTCTAAATTTTGTACCATGGCCTAATTTTTTGTAAATTTGTCTAAAATTCTTTAAAATTTTACTCTTATCAGTACTAGGGAGAGAAAGAGCCTCAAAAATTCTGCCAATTTCAATAATAGCTTTTATTTCTACATTTTCATTATTAGTTTTAATTGAATCTATTTTATTTAAGCGTTCTAATCGATAAGATTGGGGATTTCGTAATCTTTCTCGTTTGAATCCAATTTTAGTTTTCCCAAGGGTAGCATATTGTAAAATGTCTTCATTATAAGGTCGATGATATTGCAAAATCTGGATGGGAAGCATGACTCCACAATCTTTACAAACAAATCCAAACTCATTTTGGATAATATTCGTTGAATTACATACATCACAAATTAACGAGGTATGCATCTCAACTTTGCTTAATTGAGATTTATTATGGGTTGCCAACTTAATCACAATCACAAATTTTCTTAATTACTAAGTTAAAGAAGATGGGGAGTGGCCTTTTTAAATCTTATCCTCTGGATCGAAAATGATTGATAGAAGCTTTCTAATCACAAATTAGAATTTTCCACTTATGTAAAAATGGGCAAAATTTCCATTTTATCGATCACCTCCTCATGATCTGATTCGAGGAAAAGTTGACCTTATTATTAAAACGTTAAAATAAAGCTAAGTTTAGATCGCAGAATTATCATAGACCCAAGATTTAGCTAATTTGGATTAACTAGAAGATTTTAAATTTTTTACTTTCAATAAAAGGTATTACTTTTTTTGTGTTTAGTTTTTAGAACGTTAAAAAAATTCCACTCCTAGTAAACAGGAAACACGATTAAAACCATTTTTTTTTGACAAAAATGTTATATAACACTAGGTATTTTCATCAATATAATTTCTAAAAAATTTTGGTGATTAAATTTGCCAATAATTATGGCAAGTCCAAGAACAGGAAAAAAACCCCAAATACATGAATCTGTTTATATTGCTCCTACTGCTGTAATAGTCGGAGAGGTTTCAATCGATGAGGGAAGTAATATTTGGTTTGGAGCAGTTTTACGTGGAGATTTTGGTACTATTACAATTGGAAAAAACACCAGCATTCAAGAAAATGTTAGTATTCATATGGAGGTAGGTTCTTTTGTTAAAATTGGTGATAACTGTATAATAGGGCACCATGCGATGATACACGGACCTTGTACAATAGAAAATGGGTGTGTAATTGGAATTGGATCTAACGTTTTACATAGAACTAAAGTTGGAGAGGGCTCTCAAATTGCTGCTGGAGCTGTTTTAGTAAATCAAGAACTTGCGCCTAGAAGTTTAGCAGTAGGTATACCAGCGACTGTTAAAAAAAAATTACCCGAATCAAGAAAATTAATTGGAGAAAAACTTTCTGGAATGTATGTTACAAATGGAAAATCTTATAAAGAATTCTTTAAAAGCAACCCGGAAGTAATAAATTTTTAACTTTTTTTTTTTTTAAAAATTTTTCCTTTATATAATTACACCTTATAATAAGGTTATGATCTTCATTGATATGCTTATTTGGTTTTGTATTATTTTAACTATCTCACTTGTTAGTCAATTGATATATCGTTATTCTAAGGGACCCGTTAGAGCATTTTTGAATGTGGTTGGCTTCATTGGAGTCTTCATTCACGAATTAAGTCATGCTTTGATGTGTATAATTTTTCGTGTGCCTCTTAGGGGCTTTTCAGTGAAATTCCGCTCACATTACACTAATGAAGTTGCCCCCCATGGAAGAGTGAAAATAGGAGAAGTGGAGCGTATCTCATTTTTACAAAAAGTAATGGTATCAGTAGGTCCACTGATCATCTCTACGTGGATCTTTTTATTCTGCCTTGAAATAGTAACTATACAGGAAGCTGACCTTATCACCAAGTTCGTTCTAGGGGTTTTTATGGTGTCAATTTTAATAGGAGCCAGCCCTTCAGGGCATGATATTTACTACATGTTTTACTCATATGGTATAGATCCACTTTATTCCACGTACCAATTGTTTCTAACAGCATTAGCTGTTATTATTGTTTATTTTGGAATTGATTTTACGGTTATTGCCCTTCCCATGGAGTTGTTTTATTACATATTAGCTTTCTTTACGGTTATCGCATTCTATTTTGCCCTTAAGTATTTTCTGAAATTTTTATACTATCTTTACCGCCGGATATTCCAAACTTCACGGCTTACGTCTCGACGGCTAACTCGGAAAAGACATAAGCCCTATAAACCAAAAGAAGAATATTATGAGGAAAATTATATTGAACGAGGGTATGATGAATGAAAATCTTATGTTATTTTATCATAATTATAGCCTTCATGATGTATTTTCAGAAAGAGCCTGTCTATACCGTCGTAATTATTGGAATAGGAATCGGGCTTTATATCTATTTTAAATCACGAAAAGGAAAGACAGGTGTATTTGGGAAATTTTTGGGTGGTAACTCAGAAGATTCAGATGATCACATGAATGATTTAATTTTATTTTTCATGCTCCAGCAGATGACTACTAGTTCTTCTCAACAACAAGAACCTACAAAACAGCCAGAAAAAGACAAGAAACAAGATCAAATTGATAAGATAAAGCATGAAGTTCTTGATCTTTTAGAGAGTGATTAAATGCAAGATATTTTTTTAGAAGTTAAGGCTCTACTTAAATCCAGAATGCTGGTATCCATTTATGGAAAATCAGGTACTGGAAAAACTTCTTTAGGCCTATATTTAGCAGGCTATTTAATGACTGAGAACGAACCATATCATTACCAATGTGTTTGGATACAAGCCAGTGAATTTTTTCCATCAAAACGACTCTCTCAGTTATTTCAAAAAGACCTTAAGAAATTACGGTTTCTTAGAAATAATATTTTTATTACACCTTTGAAAAAACCATTTCTTTCTTATCAAGAACAAGCAGTTATTATTTCCCAAATCCAACATAAAACCTTACCTCCTGAACTGAAAGTAATAGTCATTGATAACATTTCCCATCATTTACGGTATGAAATTTCAAAATATGAAAGTATTTCAGAAAAAGTGTCTGTTCTAAATGATTTTTATGAAAATCAACTATTTTCTTTAATTATGTTTTGTCAACAAGAAGATATTCTTCTCATTTTAATTCATGAAGTGTCTTATAATCCAAACTTTAAAAAGATCGTACCATTTTTGCATAAATTATACAACCGGATTGATAGTATTAATGTTTATCTTGAAAAAAACCTTATGTCTGAAAATATGACATTATATCTTAATTATGCTGATTATAGTCATCGTTTTAATTATTGTATTCAGAATTATGGCTTCCAGTGGATCAAATCTCTGTTATAATATTTAAAGCAAAAATTACTCTTATTTTTCTTTAAAAAAGTTTACGTTTTATTATTATTATTATGGGACTCAATTCTAGTAATCCATTGCAAAAAGAAATTCGTTGTGTGATTTGTAATATCGATATAAAAAATATTAATGAAATTTTCCAACTCTCTCATAATTTAGGAGTAATATGTCAAAACTGTGTGAAAATTTTTTCTTCTGAAGATATTGAAATAATGACTTACTTATTTTTTATTTATGGGGGTTATTTTGGAAAATTCGATCAAAGAACTTTTTCCTTACCTGAGGCAATCAAATCTTTAACAAGAAAAGATTTTAATCCTAAAAAACAAATATTGATTGAAAATCTTAATGAAAGGTTAGTTCATAAGGCATTATTACATGGTATTTCTCCAATTGATTTAGTAAAAACGTTAGAAAGCTTTTTGAATAGATGATATAATTTTATTTTTCGCTTTTGCATTTAATTTTTTCTTTATAAACAAGGATTGTATCTAATTAAGTAATTAAAATTACAAATAGGAGTTGATATGAAAAATAGCCGATCTTAACCTTGTAAAAGGAATTAATGCTCGTCAAATAAAATTGCTCCAAGAAAATGGTATCAGTACTGCTGAAGCTTTAGCAATGTCTCCTCATTCTGTTGTATCGGAGGTTGATGGTTTGGGTGGAAAAACCGCAAAAAAGCTTATCTGGAATGCCCGAAACGCACTAGGTATGACTGAATTTACCATAGCTGAAGAAATTGATGAAAATATTGAGTATATCACCACAGGTTCTTCAGAGTTAAATCGTATTCTTGGTGGAGGCATAGCCACCGGAAAATTAACCGAAATATTTGGTCCTTTTAAATCAGGAAAAACCAATCTTGCTCACACAATTGCAGTCACAATACAATTACCGGAAAAAAAAGGAGGATTAAACGCTACGGTTGCATATATAGATTCGGAAAATACGTTTGCGAAAGAAAAAATCAAACGTATCGCTAAACGGTTTGGACTTGATCCAAAGAAAGTGCTTTCAAAAATCCATCATGCGAGGATTTATAGTTCTGATCATCAACAACAGATGATTGCTAAAGCGGAAACTTTATGTAAAACTCGTGGAGTGCGATTAATTGTAGTAGATAGTTTGATGGCTCTTCTACGAAATGAATATGTGGGTATTGGGATGTTAGCCAGACGTCAAAATGTACTCAATAACATGATCCATGCCCTATCAAGAACTGCAGAAACCTATAATTGTGCAGTTCTACTCACAAATCAGGTAGCTACGAAAATGGTAGGAATGTTCTCAGCTGATGATGCAATAGGAGGAAATATTGTTGCTCATGGTTGTCATTTTCGTATGATGTTTAAAACAAAAGGATTTTCTTCTAATAATTCTTTGAAACGTAGAGCCATTATTGTGGATGCCCCAGATTTGCCCCCTGAAGAATGTGAGTTTTTCATAACCAGCGCTGGTATTGCTGATTCTGATCAAGTTGAAATGCCAAAATCAAGAGAAATGAATTTTCAAATTGAGACCTTATATGAAGAATCAAATGTTAACCAAGAAGAGGAAGATGAGTCCAATATTGAGACAGAAGAATTGGATGATAGAGATCTTACAAGTGTAAAAGGTATTGGAAAAGGCACTGCTGAAAACTTAATAAATTATGGAATATCTAGTATTTCTCAGTTAATTGAGTCTAATCCCGAAGATGTGGCATCAAAAATAAGTGGTGTATCTTTAAAAAAGGTACAAGAGTGGCAGGAAAATGCACGAGCAATTTTGCAAACCTAAATATTAGTTTTTTCTTTTTTTGATCTAAAAAGTTTTGTCCAAATTTCTATTAGCATAATTCCACTTTTCTTATACTTACAGCGTAAAAAAATTAATTAACAATTTTATTATTTTTTATTTTTACAGAGCTAAATAATTCTTTAAATCGTAAACTCTTAGATTATACAAAAATGTTAAATATCTATCAATAATTTTTTCATTCAACAGTTTATACACTTTTGGTGAAAACAATATAAAATCAAAGATTAAAAAAAGAATTATTATTTTAATGACTTTTGCAATCTTTATCGCTTTACCATCTAAAATTGCATCTAATCTTAAATTTAATAATAATAGTTCGCTTTATAGCGATGTTAGTAATTTCGATAATGAATATTTGAAAATTTCAACAATATCAGGAAAAATTCATATAGATAATAATTGGACTGATGCTTGGGACGCGGGGATATGTACGGGGAATGGCACTTATTCCGATCCTTATGTTATAGAAGATTTAGTAATAAATGGGACTGGTTCGGGAAGTTGCATCTGGATTGAAAATTCCGATGTGTATTTTAAAATTGAAAATTGCACATTATACAATTCGGGTTATCTTTATGCTGGAATCCGATTATCAGTAGTAAATAATTCCCAATTAATTGATAATAATTGTTCATCTAATTTGAATCGCGGAATATATTTAGAGTATAGTAATAACAATACCATTTCGGGAAATACTGCAAATAACAATTGGAACGATGGGATTTGTCTAGAGTATAGTAATAATAATACCATTTCGGGAAATACTGCAAATAACAATTGGAACGATGGGATTTGTCTAGAGTATAGTAATAATAATACCATTTCGGGAAATATAATGAATGAGTGCGGGTTAACGTTGTTTGGCTATTTTGAAGAATTAAGTTCCCATAATATTTATGCTACAAATCTAGTGAATGGGAAGCCTTTATACTATTACCTCAATGAAATAAATTTAGAGCCAAACAATTTTACAAATGCTGGGCAATTAATTTTGGTCAATTGCACCGATTCACTAATATCAAACTTAAATACTTCTTTTTGTTCTCAAGGAATTTCTTTATACTATTGTGATAATAACAATATTACGGGAAACACCGCAAATTACAATAATAATTCTGGATTATATTTAGAATTTTGTTTTCATAATACTATCTCGGGGAACACTGTAAATAACAACTGGTATGGATTGCTTTTATTCTTTAGTTTTTATAACAATATTACGGGAAACTCCGCAAAAAATAATGGTGTTGGGATAAAGTTAGAAGATAGTGATTATAATATAGTTTCTGGAAATACTGCTAATAATAGTGATTGGGGGTTACATTTACAAAGTAGCCATTATAACAACATTAAGGGAAACACCGCAAACTACAATAGATATGGGAAGGGGTTATATCTGTTAGGTAGTAATCATAACAATATTACGGGAAACACCGCAAACTACAATAGATATGGGATAAATTTAGAATTTAGTAATTATAATACTATTACGGGAAATATATTATTAGGAAACGCTGAATGCATCAAAGAAGAGTACTGTGAAGGGAATGTGTTCAAAAATAACGATTGTGGTAAAGCTAATGGAGTAATTCCAGGATATAATTTATTCTTTCTTCTTGGTATTCTATCCGTTGTATCAATCATTATAAGTAAGAAAATAAAGAAATCCTAAAATCCTTGGTAGAACAATTGAAGAGAAATAGTCGTTTAAAAAACATATTATAATAAAAGATTTAGTTGGTGGTTTAGTATAGAAAGGAAAAATATTATTTTTTAATATTAAAAATCCTTTTATTATCACTAGGGATTGTTTTAGACATTTTTATGTTTTTAGATATTTTTATGTTAGATATTGGATATATTTGTATAATTTTCGGACCTTTAGGATGTATATCTCTTACAGCAGGATTTATACTCCTGTACTTGTCGCGGATAACTCCTGGATGGCAAGGAGGATTCATCGGATTGGACGCGGTAGCTTTAATAGTTTTGTGTATTCCTCTTTTTAATGTCGGAGTGCATACTCTAAGAAAGGCAAGAAAACAGAAAGTACCTAAAAAAAATTAAAGAAAAAGAAGAAGGTAATGAAACAAAAAGTAAAATATGAAATCCTAAATTTTGATTTTTCTAATATTAAATTACTCAGTTCTTGAATATTCCAGAAAATAAAAAAGATGAAAGAAAAATTTATTTTTCCTTAATTTTCAGACCTAAATCACTTTTCTTGCGATAATGTACCACCACTAAGACTAATGCTCCGGCAATTGCTCCCGCCCCGATCACCGTATATAACCCTAAGTCAATTGGTATTGAAAAATTGTTCGATATGGAGGTTTGATTATCATCTGAAGGCGGAGGATTACAAATTGGTCCATTATCTACTATGGCATAAGCAACGTTCATCCATTCTACTTCACAGTGAATCCGAATCCCAACTGTGTAAGTTCCTTCTATTGCGGTACCAAATGAAAATATATTTACGCTTGCTACAGATGCTAACGTGTCATTTTTATATATTGCAAATGGAATAGCATTGGGATCAAAAATATTATATATCACACTTCCTTTACCGCTTAGATTCATGGATATTGAAGATACTCTCCCGATATAAAATTTATAACTTCTATCTGTCCTAAAATATACTTCGTGTGAAATAAAAAATTCATCTGAAAAACAAGTTACCTCATAGAAAACAATATTTCCATATTCTTGCTGAGAAATTTTATCGTAAAGACAATTTACATCTTCTCTGAATATTTTTATTTTAATATTGAGATTTTCCTCAACGGTTGCTCTAAACATGAATGTATGATTCCCCGCAACAGCGGTCCCAAATGGAACTGAAAATTCGCCATCTGCCTGTGAAATATATGTATAAAATATTTGAAATTCCCGATTAGAACTATCCCATAGTGTAATATTCATATAGCAACTATGGGGAGTAACAACAGTTACAGCAATAGTATGCATATAGGTTCTTAATAAGTTAATGCTAAAGGTGTATGTATCTTTTGTATGAGTAAAGGTGAATACTTTACAAATATATTCGTGGCTACTCGTATGAACCCCATTAGATGTTAAACTCCCTAATGGTTGGGAGGGAATTGTAAGTGATCCATCATCTCGATTTATATGAACTGAGATAAATATTGAAAGTCCACCAATTAGGATCAGAATATAAAAAGTTTTTCGCTTTTTAATATCCATACACCTTTAATTCTTTAAATTCAGATTTCAATCCATGGATTGTAACACATCTATCATAATCAATACAACTAAAGCACGATTGATCCGTCCAAAAGTAGGCTGTTTGATTCGGACGTTCTATAATGAGCACTGGAAAGCCATTTCGGGGGCATTTTAAAGCAGAATTACTTATCTTGCCTCTCTTAGGTAAAGGATAAGAAGTTTTGCAGATATCACATTTTACAAACCGCTTGTAATTATTGGTTTTATACATTGTAAGAGAGCAGTTGCACTTAGGGCAAATCCCTATCTCTTCTAATTTTTTCATTCAATTGTCACATTACAATAATTTTAGAATTCAGTATTTTTTGCCATATATAAAGAAAAAATTAGAAATCATGGAGAGCCCCTCCCTTTATATAAAATACAATTTGCATTCCTCTAGGATTTTTCTCAATGGTCACTAAAACTCCCTTTTATGAGGTTAGATTTACCTTTTCTAACCTCATTTTTTCTTTAAATATCCAGAATCAAATATCTCATTATGGTCTTTTTTGATTATTTTGATGGGTTCCAAGCAGGAATTGAATTTTTAATCGCATTAGGATCTATCATTGGTTTATTAGGTCTAGTTATGGGAATTATATTTTTAATTTGGGGGGGATCCCGACTGCGATACAAAATGCTTGGAGTAGTACTCGTTTCAATTATTCTTCTAGTAATTTGTGGGTTCGATACAGGATTACAATATTTCAATATTTACCGATAAAAACTTGAAAATAAAGGATATTTAATGATATCCTTGGGGTGGTTGTTCTCCTATCTGAAATCCAAGTAGTTCAAAAGCTTGTCCTGTAAGAAATGCTCCTATCCACAGCAAAAGAATGCCAAAAGCTATTGATTTAAGATAGATTTTTTTGCTATAAATGGTCCCTAAAATCGAAAATCCTAATAATATCCCACCGGCCCACATACAGAGTTCACCAACTTTACTAAAAATGAAATGAAAAAAGGTCCCTACTTGATACTGTAAGTTTATCCCGAAAAAGGGCACATAAATGGCTATAATCGAAAATATTCCGACAAATACCCATGTAAATGCTTTCGAGTTGTGCTTTCTTTCGCGAATAATATATATTCCATCCTTTTTGGACATATCTTCCTTCCTTTTTCTGATTATTGAATGTTTGACGAACAATAACACTAAGAATATTTAAAGGAAAAACAACAGCTCTCTTTTTTTGTTTAAATAGATTGAATAATGAATAAGATCAAAACAAAGTTTATTGAAAAATTGAGAGTTTATGCCAGGTCTCCATGAATTTGATGAATATGTAATTTATAGTCGGTGTAAGGAGCAAATTAAAGAGCAGATTAAAAAAAATAAATATGTTAAGCGTATTCGTAATAAAATAAAAAAACACAAATAAAAAAATATTCGTAGTTTTTTTATAGAAAAAGAGTGCTACTTGCTTTACCAAAAATTTTTGATATTTTAGTTTTCTTGTGTTTCTTTAGAAGGAGAGAAAAAATGAGAAATCTTGTAGTTTCTAGAGTCTTTCACACAAAAAAGTATAAATATATATGGTTCAAATTTATAGACTACATCTTATCAAAACAAAAAAAGTGTATAAAATGACTGAATTACAAGAATCAGAAAACAATTTTTCTCAACTTGAAATTAAACCAACATTCTTAGAAGATGAAGTAAAAGGTATTAAGTCAACTCGTTCAGTGCAACTTATTTTTGATATTCCTCAACGAAATGGCTATACTCTTTTCAAAGATTCTAAAACGATTAATAGACCATTTGGTGCTATAGCCACTTGCATGATAAAAGCCATCAACCTCATGTTTGTCCATAAAAATGGGGATTTAAAAGAACGTCCATTAACCAATTTCTATATAGACCCTTATATTGTAAGATATACTCAAGATAAGGTTGAAATTGGAATTAAGGCCCTACTTAGAGACGAAAATGGAGAAGATCACTGGAAAGGTCAAGTCTCAGTTCAAGTTTTACTCTTTTGGTAAGGATTTATCAGTTTTTTATATTTTTTTTCTTAATTTTATTTCATCAAACCAGATATTTTTTCTTTTAATATATAGTATCCCTATTTACATTATGGGAGTAAAATTACATGATCTTATTATCCGTAATAAATTGGATTTTTCTGATTTAGCTGGAACCATTATTGCTATTGATGCTCCCAATATTATTATGGGATTATTTAATTTTGCCCGTAAAAATCCAGATGGTAGTCCTGCCGGTTTAATTTTAGATCGAACCCAACGTCCAATTTCTCACCTTTACGGTCTTTTATATCGAATTAACTTTTATTACAGTAAGAAGGTTTTTCCTCTATTTTGTTTTGATGGTAAAGTATCTGAATTAAAGAAACTCATAACCAAAGACCAGTTGAACGACTTTCTATTCACTCAAAGATGGTATGAATCTGCCTTGAGGTCTGGCAATAAAGAATTAGCAAGAAAAATCGCATTGAGTAAAGAATATTTATGGCAAAATATCATTCAAGAATCAAAACAGCTCCTTAATGCTCTTGGTGTCCCATATATTGATTCTCCCGCCTCAGCGGAATCACAATGTGCCCAGTTAGTAAGAGATAAGATAGCTTATTATTCCAATTCCCAAGATTTTGATTCATTGGTATTTGGATGTCCCCATTTAGTTCAAAACATTTCCAAATCATTACGAAGAAAACTTCACGGAAAATGGACGTATCAGAAAATGATTCCCTATAAAATTAATCTAAAAGAGAATTTGCACTCTTTAGGGATTGATCAATTTCAGTTGGTTGATATAGCCATCTTGATGGGATGTGATTATTTTCCTGGTGTCAGAGGAATCGGTCCGAAAAAAGCCCTTAAATTGATAAAAAAATTCCATTTTTTAGAAAAGATAATAGTTCAAGAAAAAAGTAATTATAATTTTGAACCACTTACTTCAGATTTAATTGCTAAGATACGAAAGCTATTTTTACTTCCAGATGTGCTGACTTCATATTCCAAGATCACTTGGAACATACCAAATGAACCCCTCATTAAATTTTCTTTATGTGAGCAGCATTTTTTAAATATAGAGCGAGTGCAAAACAATTTAGAGAGATTGATAGGGAATTATGAAAAGTGTAAAGCATATTTCATCTCTCAGAAAGACAAACCTCGCATCATCCAAAAAACATTGGATCAATACTCATTAATTTAACTAATTTTCCTTTATAAATGACTATTTTATGGAATTGGTAAATAATTCAATTTAATTCCTTATCGATGAGTTATGGCAAATACAGTCGCAAAAAAGTTAATGCCCACTAGTATTTTAATAAAAAGTCTTCTGGATTTTTCCTCAAAATCTACGGTATTGAATTACCTATTCCGAAAAAAAAGTTTTGTTGATTCCCATGAAAAAATCTTAGTTCTTTCCGATTTTATTATTAAAAAAATTTCCCAGGAAGTAAATGTTCCTTTTGATATAACCGAAGGAATCATAAATCAATTTTTACTTAACTTATTTTACTTTAAACGTGCCATGAATTGCGTTAGATTCATATGGAACAATGATATGAAAAAACTCAGGCGCAGACTAAGGGTATATTTATATAAAGCACATCGTATTGCTCCTGTGTTTGATTATAAACGAGCAGGAACAAATAGTGAAACTCTTATTACATTAATGAATAGAAGTTGCTATTTCCCTCGGTTCACTACTCAGCTTGCTTTAGTAATATTTGTAACTGATGCGAATAAACATCATAAAATCTTTGATTCGCCCATTCTCCAACGAAATCTACGAGCGTTTTGTGATTGTTCCGCATTTGCCTTCCATCGAGCAAGAAATAGGTTGAAAATAAATAATCAAGGTAAAATTTATTAGATTTGTTTTTGTGCTAATAGAGTACTACTTTTTCATATTTTTTGATTTTAATTTTCTCGTTTTTAAAAAATTTTGAAATTCAAAATCAGTTATCCTATCTGCTTCGAGAGCTCCAGTACTTTCCAAATATCCTTTAAAATCTTTAATAAGAGAGATAACCTCTTCTTGTTTAAATTTTTCCTTAAAAATGAAATTTTCTCGCTCTAAAATAAATTCCGAATACAACCAATAAAATATGACAGTAATAAGTATAATTAAGAAATTGTTTACTAAACTAATCTGACTTTGACTAGCATAAGTTCCTGAGATTGAACCGGCTCCGATAATCATGATTATCTGTCCTTCAAAATATAAAATTGTGAATGCAAAAAGGAAAAATGATAAATTATTGGGATTGAATATCTTAAATCTGAAAATTTTACCTCCTAGACCCTTTAAAACCAAAATTGCTGTTAAAATCATTAAAAGAATGTCAATTACTACTCTGAAAAAATCGAATCCATGAATTTCTGTTACTCTTCTAAACGACCAAATGAAACTAAATGATCTATACCATAAATAAAGCCAAATAAATATGTAAAATAATGAAGAAAACACGTTTGGTGTTTCATTTTTAATGCTTTTAATAAATAAATTAACTAGTTTATATAAAGTTAAGATTATGATAACATACATCGATATGTTCCATCCATTAAACCAATATATAGGTTCTAATGAATCTCCTGGACCTTGAGGTTCAAAATAATTCAATAATCCAAAATAAGTACTTAATTGGAATACAATTGGTAATATTAACCCAATAATTAAGAATAGATAAGTGTATATTCTACTTATATTGGACTCTTTATCTCTAGTTATTAATTTATCATTGACTTTATTCGAAACGCTAACCATAATTTTTCTAATAAAGAATATCTGAAG
>JAEOSD010000031.1 GCA_016840545.1 Promethearchaeota archaeon | reverse complement strand
AATTATTTTAACCACAATTACACGATTGATTTGAATTTTTTACTCTATTCCTAACATTCCACAAACATCCACAACCCGCTTGTTCTTGCATTATAATAGCTTGAGTCGGACAATTTCTTTTACAAGCGCTACACTCTGTGCAGAGATTGGGGTTTGTTATTTCAAATTTTCCATTATTGCTAGGTTGAGGCAATCCAAAAGGACATATTTCTCCACACAATCCACATCCGGTACACATATCTCGATTAATAAAAATTCGTATATTCTTTACGATTTCGGTAAAATTAAGTGTTTTAAAATCTATTTCTGTCATCCTTATAACCTCCTATCTTTTTATACTTTTTAATTTTTTTTATTATTTTAATAAAATATAATTCCAATTGGTAAAGAAACCAAACTTATTAGTAAGAAAATTTTATTTAATTTGCTAAAAATGCGATACTCCTTTTCAATTTTTCTTGGGCTTGTTGCCATTGTATAACCACTAAAAGACATTGTCGAAAAGAAAGTGCTCCAAAAGAAAAAAGGTAAATTAATCAGAGTATAAAAAATTGAATTATGTATTAACCACGTTAATCCACCTAAAATAGCTATATTAATAAATCCAAAGAAAAATCCTTTTTTTACAAATTTCTGAGTAAATTTTGAAATGGGAAATAAGAAAAATATACTCATATTAGTAAATAAAATCCAAATACACAGTTCACCAATCCACCATAATTTATCAAACACTGTAAAGATGTATAAACCTAAAAATAGCATTAATAAAGCTAAAATGGGCAAGATGAATATTTTACGAAATAGAAATGTTGTATGCGTTATTCCAGCGCGGATACGATGAGATATTGTAAATCTAGCAAGCCTCATTTTTTCTGGTTTTTTGGAAAGTTGCTTTTTTAGGTAGGTTGGTATATGTTTCGACCAAACCGGACCATACTTTACTTTAAATGGGAATTTTTCTGAATTTATTGGTAAATCTGGAATAGCTACGCCCCCAGCAGAGAGTTGGGGGAGTAATAAAGTCTTTTTATTTGTATAATTTTGAATACCGGTCGCTTCTATTGCTTCGAGTAATTGTGAATTCCCAAAATTATTACCCCGAGCAGCGCACCACACATTAATTCCATTAGAGTCTACACATAATACCCACACATTAATATCTTTCAAATCTCGCATCACTTTAATGTAAGTATACTCATAATTAGCTGTGACAATAATCGGAGAATTTTTATCAGGATTACCAGCTTGGTAAATCCCTGGTTCAATAGGAACATGATCAACTTGTCCAGTAAAAATGTTTCGATAAATTCTTAATTGGGAATGGAATCCTTTAAATTTTTTTGGCATAGGACGATAATAACCAGGTTCTTCAGTTTGGCTGTAGTTTATCTTTTTAAGTTCCATAACTTGGATAGAACCATGTTTCCATTTTTTTTGAGCATTGATTTTAAATCCTATCGGCTCTATATAATTAAAAAACCACTTCAAAAGGAAAGTGCTTTTTAATCGAAGCCTTCTAAGCTTTTTTTTATACCGCCATCTCTTAATCTTAAAAATTAGTTTCCAAAATCCAGAAGGAATAAATTCAGCAGCTATTATTAATCGTCCTTCTGGTTTTAACACTTTCCATGCATTCCGAAGAAAAATTTGTTGTTCAAATGGACGTAATTCTGATAACATGAAGGTGCTTACTATTATATCTTTCGAATAGTGTTCAGCTTGAAAGTCAGAGAATGAACCTATTTGATATAACAAATTTAGATTTTCTTTTTGAGGATAATTTTGCATTGCATAATTTATCATTTGAAAATTTTTATCAATTGCAATAACATTATTCCCCTTTAATGCAATTCTAGCTGCAAGTCTACCAGTTCCACAGCCTACATCTAATATAACCTCTGAAGTATTTATTCGATTAAGAATCCAATCTTGAACTTCAACATTTACTCCTTTTGTAAGAGTAGTAAACTCTGAGTCATATGTTTCTGGTTCTTGTTCCAACTTTCTCATATACACGACGGCCATGAGTTTCTCACGTAAAAATATTTAAATTTTATAAAATATACAAAAACTGTAAAAATTATCCAGATTTCCAAAATCCACGTTTTTTTAGATATCTACCTAAATATACTATTGAAAGCATTACAGGAACTTCCCAAAATAAACCCATAGTTGTACCTAAAGCAGCAAATGAACCAATTCCATACATAGCAATAGCAGTAGCAATTGCAATTTCAAAGTGACTTGAGGATCCAATAATTACAGTTATAACAGCCTCTTTATATTTCAGTTTGAAAAGTTTAGTAATTAAAATGTTATAACCAACAACAATTAGAAATCCTACTAAAAGTGGAATAGAAACTAATACTAGTACATCTGGATTGTGAATTAGAACATCTCCATTCAATGAAAAGAGTACTATTAATGTCGTTAATAAAGCTATAATCGAAACCTTTCCTACAATTGGTCGATAAGTGTTATTAAACCAATTTTCTCCTTTAGAAGAGATTAATATTCTTTTACTTACTATTCCCAATACTAAAGGAAGTCCTATAAAAATGAATATCGATATTAATAAAAGAACCCAGTCAATTGGTATGTTTTGAATCCCTGTTAACAATGTTACTAAAGGAGCATACCCAAATATGATTGTTATTGTATTTAAACTGGTATTTATTACATTCTGCTCTTGATTACCTCGTGCCATCCAACCCCATACAAGAACCATAGCAGTACACGGTGAACTTGACAATAAAATAATAGCAATAGATAATTGGGCTATCGATGGATTATTTCCAGGTAAAAAGAGTCTAATCATCGCTAAACCTACAAAAGGTGCAATAAGCCAATTAGAGACTAATGTTAAGATGATTGGCTTTGGATTTTTACCTAATTTTTTTAATTCAGAAGCTTGTAGATTTAACATCGCAGGATACATCATTAGGAATAAACAAATTCCAATGGGTATAGAAATTTCTCCAATTTTTAAAGACTCTATTGCTATACTTATCCCCGGAAAAATTTGTGATAACAAAATTCCTATAAAGATACATATAGCCACCCAAAGAGGAAGAAATTTTTCAAAAAAGCTAATTTTTTTACCCTTTTCTTCTTTAACCTCAATAATATCCATAATTTCCTTTCCAGCTTCATTAAATTCTTTTTGCATAATTTAAAGTATTATTTCATTTTGTAATAACTCTGAATTTTAGAGTTTCTTTCATATTAAAGCTTAAGATATTAATAGAATGTTTCAAATAAAAATGTTTCGATGTGAATCTAAATGATTCGATATGAATAAAATTTTTATAATTTAATAACTTCTAAAATAATAAAGAGATTTTTTATTGATAATAATTGGTGATTTTTATAAAAATAGATCGCAAGACTGAAATCAAACAAATGCTTTGTAGCTGCGATGAGTGTTTTGATAATGACAAATATTTTGAAAATTTACAACAATTAGGAACGCAATTAAGATTGGATGAGAAATTAGATTTAATTTTTACTTTTTTAAATGCTCTGGGAAATAAAGAGAGAATTATTATAATAAACGTGTTAAAAGAGAAAGATCGTTGTGTATGTGAATTGGAGGCAATCTTAGATAAATCCCAATCTTCGATATCTCACCATTTACGAGAATTAGAGAAAGCTAATTTAATAAGGGGTTGGAAAAAGGGGAAGTTTACTTATTATAGTCTAATAAAAGATGAATTTAAGAAGCAATTAAATAATCTAAATCATGAATTTAGTATTATATAATTTCAATCTTTTATACTTTAAAACTTAATTTTTTAAAATATATGATCATTTTACTTCAAAATCTATAGTCTATAACTATTAATTTTAAAAGTTTCTAAAGTTTAGTTTATCGTAATCGAATATTTTAATATTGTTTATTAAAGAATTTCGAAAAAATTAAAATAAAAACTTATTATATGAATGGAGTTAGATGGAAAATGCCTCAGATAGTTCCAAATACGGAAGAAAATATGAATATCTGTAAACGGTTCTGTGGTCCTTGCCCTACTTTTAAACCAAACAAATTAAACGAATTAGAACCACATGCTCTTTTTTGCGCCAGAGGAAAAACTACAAAGCCATTGGATCAAGTAGAAGATAAGGGTTGTAATTGTTTTAAGTGTGACCTTTTTTCAAAATTTGATCTAGAAGGCGGATGGTTTTGTATGCACGGTATCGAGGGTAGGAAGTAAAATCCTTAACTAATTTTTTTTATTATTGCTCTAAATATCAGCATACGAGTTAAAGAATTCTTAAGAGTTTTAGAATTTTAGACTTATATAAATAGGTATTCAAGTATTCAAGTATCTCAAGGATTAAATAAATTAAATATAACCGAGAATTTTTTTTTTTTAAAAAAATTCCACATAAATTTCTGCATTTAATTAAACAGGTTTACCTTAAATTATGGCTTTATAGACTTTACGATTTTTGTCGGTTATTTAATTATTCAAAACTGTGGCTACCGCTAAATATATATGTGTAAATTCCCATATTGATAATGTTTAAAAATAGGATAAAAGATAGGATTTGATTTCCCAATGAAGGAACCAGAAACAAATTTAAGATATAATCAATATTATCGAGTAATTTCGCCATCGGAAATTGATATCAAGAGAGAAGACATATTTTATAGGGATAAATATAACGATATAATTAACTATATAAAGGGAATGTTAACAAACAATGAATACTCAACAATTCAACAATACCTTATACCTAAAGGCTTACTTTTAATCAATATTAATTCTGGTACAGATATCTTAGATTTCTTAAAATTAATTTCAAAGAATTATTATTTAGACTTTGTAGAATTAAACTATTTAGAAATTTCAAAAGAACCTAAAGAATTCTTTAAAAATTTTAATATTATTCTCAAACAAATTATAGAGGATTTGACTTCTAAAGTCAATAATCTAAATGAAAATAAAAACGGTTACGATGATGTTAATGAAAAAAGGAAACCAAATAAATTGTTTTTAATTGATCAATTAGAATTAACAGAGAGTTTACTTAATGAAAAGAATTTATTGAAGCTTTTTATTAATACTCTCAAAAATTACAAGAGTACTTTCTTAGAAAATGGAATCATTTTAATATGGATAAATAAAAACCTCGATGATATAGAACAAAACTCAAAATATATCTTTCAGGTTTTTGATCTTTTCATTAAAATCCCATTATTAATTAATGGTGAAAGGGAAATCGTACTGAAAAATTTTTCTGAAAAGAATCAAAAAATAGTATTTGATATTAATCAAATCGTTAATTATACGCAGAATTGGGAAATTCAAGAAATAAAACATTTATTAAAAACAGCAGTTTTCAAACATTTTCTTAATTCTGAATTGAATGAAACTTCGAATGAAATAACTGCTGTTATAATTAATTTAATCGAATCAGGTGAATTTATACCATCTATATTAGCTAAAACAAATGAAATTCAAGATCTACATAATGAAAATTATAAGTTTGCTTCCAAAATTCAAAAAACACAGAATTATAAAAAGATTAATTTTAATGAACTTCAATCTATACAAGAACACATACAAAATCAACCTATTTCCGAATTTATGCTGAATCAATTATATGAAAATGCAGCTTCAAAGAATTATACAGAACTTGTTATCATTCTCGACAAATTAAATAAAAAGGAAATCCTTGAGGAAAATGAAAGAAAACTGTTAGCAAAATATCCATTTATTTTAAATGATTCTCCCAGTAGAGCACAAATCAATTTAGAAAAAGCTAAAAAGAGGATGGATCATATCAAACAAGCTTTTGGTAAATACTGAAAAGGAGGGGTGAAATCATCGCTACTGAGACTAATAATATATCTCTCAAGAAAGTAATTCTTGAAAATTTCTTAAGTTTTCAAAGAGACGAGGTTGACTTTGATAATGCCAAATTCATCATAATTATTGGCCCTAATTGGTCAGGAAAAACATCAATATTTCAGGCAATCAAATTTGCGTTAGGAAGTAATGAAAGAGATGAAAGATATAAAAAATGGTCTGATTTTATCAGAAATGGGCAAGATCATGCAATGGTTGAGCTTCATATTCAAAATAATAATGATAATAATAATGATGTAATTAAAATAAGAAGATTAGTGATAAGAGGACAATCACCTTTTTATGAAATTGAAAGAGGAACTAATAAAGGTTTTAAGCGAACGCATGCCAATGAGATTCAAAAGTTAATTTCAGATCTAAAAATTAATCCAGATAATCAATTTGCTTTTGTGAGTCAAGGAAAGATTGACACCATTAAGAATTTGAAACCAATTGAACTTTGTATCTTCTTAGAAGAAGGAATTGGATTAAAAGGATTGAGAGATGAAATTTTACAACAAAAGGGAAAGATTTATCATTTAAATCGAGATTTTCAATCATTAGTAAGTAGAAGAAATACCTTAAATATCAGCTTAAATCTTCTACAACCCAAACTTAAACGATTAAAGCACAAACATAACTTACTTGAGTTAAAGAAAGTTCATGAAGACGAATTGTTATATGCCAATAAGAATGAATTAGAAGAAAGAATACTAGCTTTAAAAGAAAAAATTAAAAACCTTCAAATTATAATCGCTAAGATTAAAAAAGAAACAGATAGTTATGAAAAGATAATTATAGAGAAGGATTCGAAAATAAATAATATTGAAGTAAAGATTAATGATTTTTCAAAAGAGTTAGGGAAATTAATTTATAGAAAGAAAAATTTAATTGAAAAAATTAAGACCTGGGAACAAGAGAAGATACAAGCAAAAAAAGAATTAGATTCTTTGAATCAAAAGATTATAACAACAGAAAAGAGCCTAGAAAATGTTGAGAGCCAAAAGAAAACTTTAGACAACGAGATTAGCATAATTCAAAAGGAGAAAAAATCCCTGAAATTAAAAATAGATGATTTAATAAAAGAACAGAATATAATAGCAAAAAGGATCAAACAAAATGAAGACTTTTTAAAAGAGTACAATCAATTGATTCATAAAAAACAAAAATGCTTAACTAAAATCGAAGAAAGCAAAAATAAAATAAAAGACATAAATTCTGAAATTAATGAGATTTTTCAAAGTTTTAAAGATATTGAACATAAATTGGAAAAAAATAAATGGTTTCTTGAGAATCCAACAACAGATTTACTTATGCATATTGATAATGAGCTTAGAAAAAATACTAAAGATTTATTTGAACAAGGGAATGAGTTAAACAAATCACAATTTGAACGAACAAATTTAATAAGCAAATTTAAAAATTTACAAATTTCCTTAAGAGAACGTAGGGTTGTTTTACCGTCTAGTATTAGTATTTTAAAAGAAGAAATAGGAAAAAGGGAATTGGATAAGAAGGTTAAGGGGCCAATTATCGACTTTTTAAAATATGATGATAAACTAAGTTATGCCATCGAATCTGTTCTAGGAGAAAGGCTGCTATATAGCTTCATTGTAAGTGATTGGGATACATTAAGCCTTTTGAATCGATTAAAGAATAAATACAATGCTTATTGTAATATCTATATAACTAAAAATCTAAGTATTCGCCCCTTACTGGAATTTTCTGCTGAAAAAGTTATAGGATATTTAGCAGAATTAATAAAAGTTGTTAATGATGATATTGATATTAAAAAAGTCATTTATTCTAAAGTAAAAAACTGCTTAGTTGTTGAAGATTACCATTCAGGTATGCAAATCTATAAAAATTATAATTTTAAAGGCAAGTGTGTGACTTTAAAAGGAGAACAATTAATTTCATATAAATATGTTTATGAAACACCTTATCAAAAGCGTTTAAAAGGATTTCTCAGTACGGGTACATTAAAAGAACAATTGAGTAATTTAGAGTCAGAAATAAATTCCTTAAATGAACACATATCTGAATTAAGAGTTGAACAATCTAAAATTGATACAACCCAAAAGGAGCTTTATAAGAAGAAAGAAGCATTTAATGATCTTTTATATAATTTTAATCAAAAACAAAGATTAACAACAAAAAAGAATAGACTCTATGAAGTCATACATAATCTTGAAAATAATACTGTTATAGTTCAAAATAACATAATTGATATAGAAAAGAAAATTCAATATTTAGAATCTCAGAGAGAGCCTGAGATTTTTAGATGGAGTGAAAGAATTAAAGAAATACCTGATGAATTAAATATTCACAATGAAGATTTAAAAAAATGGGAAATAAAACTCAGCGGAAACATAGAGCAGAGGCATGAAGTTAATGAAAAATTTAATGATTATAAAGAGAAACTCAATACTTTAAAACAAGACTATGAACTGAAAAAGCAAATTTTTCAAAAATCAGATAAGGATGCTTTTGAAATTTACCAGAAAATAGAGTTAGTTGATGATAAAATTAACGGAATAGAAGAAGATATCGCTCAGTTAAAAAAAAATAAATCAGAAATCCAGAAAGAAAGAATAATTCTTGATAAAGAGCATTTAGATGTTAAAATAAAATTAGAACAAGAATTACTAAAAAATACTGCCCTACAGCAAGAATTAATGGCCAATGAAAGTGATTTAGAAAGAATCAATTTTGAAATAGGTTCTATACTCGCATCAAAAAATTTTGAGATGCGTAGTATAGATGAGATTAAAGAAGATATTTTAAGAATAGATAAAGATTTATTGAAATATTTAGATGTAGATGACTCAATTTTAATTGAAAAAGAGCAAATCTTATTAAGTATGAAAGAAATTACAAAAAATCAAGACAGTTTGCAAAAAGATATAAATGCTGCCATTAAAACTGAAAGCAAATTAGAGGAAACGTATTACCAAAAGTTCAAATCAACATTAAATGATTTAGAGTTAAAAATTAACCAAAAATTCAAATCTGCTAATATTAAATCTTATTGTTCGCTTAGTTTAGTTGGTAATTTTGAAGAATTAGGGATAGATATCAAAGCTGCAACTACAAAAGAGCAATTAAAATCTTGTAAGGCGCTTAGTGGGGGACAAATTTCTATGATTTCCATTTGTCTTATTCTATCTTTGCAAGAAATCAAGTCATCACCATTATGTATGTTTGATGAGGCTGGTATGTTTTTAGATGATAAAAACGCAGAGGCTTCTCATCAAATGATAAAAACGACTCTCGAACAGAATCCTATACAGCTACTTATGTTCTTACCAAAATCTTCAAGCAGTTTGTTTCTTTTAGCAGACAAACTAATAGGCGTAGCTAGGGTTGGGAAGAAAGAAGTTTCTACGATATTTAATCCAAAAATAATAAAAAGAAGAAATAAATGATTGAATTTAAAGATTATTCCATAGAAATAAATCAAAAAATCGAAAATGTAAAAAAAGAAGTTTTATCGGGAAGAATTTCCCTATTGAACTTAGAACTCAATCCTATATTTCAAGATTTAAAGGATTCACTTAATGTCTTCAATATTGATAAGTATTCTGAACTATATAAAGAAACTTGCTTCCTATTAAATCAGAAATTTGAAGAATTAAAAGGTTTTTTAAAACTCTTGGAAAGTGATAAACTATTTTTTAATTTTTTAAATTCGAAATATAGTGATTCTGAAATTTCAGATTTATTCAAAGGTTGTTGGAGACATATTTTCCATATCGAAAATACTTCCATTAAATTTTTGGAAGATAGTAATCAGAAATATTCTAAGGAAAAAGTTACAGCAATCCATCTTGAACATTTAAAAAAGCAATTTATAGATAAAGAATTTTTAGTAGAAATTCCAAACAAGAATTACACAGATAGAATACTAATTTATTTCAATAATATCAAATCAAAATTGCCATGCAGTTTTGAGGATATTTTTGAAGATGATAAAGATCAAATTCAAATATTTGAAAATTTTGTATACTTATTGCATTTACTTCAATTAGGTAAAATAAAATATCAAAAAGAGACAAAAAGTTTATATTTGTGAGGAAAATTTAAAATGAATGAAATTTCAATACTAATGCATTTATTGAGTAAAAGAGAGGATTTATATCAAATTGGAGCTACAAAAAAGCAGATATTACAAGCTTTAAATTTAACAATTAAGAATAAAACAATATATTTTCAAAAGCTAATTACGGAATTATCTCGAACTATTGAACCATTAGGACTTCAAATAAGATATAATCCTTTAGATTCGCATTGGTTCATCATATTTGAACCTGAAATCTCGGATATTTTAAAATCAAATCCCTTTGGGAATAAGCCAAGTTTAGCTGCAACTTTATTTTGTATAATCGCATGTTGTCTAAAGAACTCAGGTTACGCTACATTTCAAGAAATTCAAAAGATAAGAAAAAAGAAAACAGTACTGGACGATATTAGAGAGTTGGAGAAAAAAGGGTATGTTAATTTTAATAAAAATCTAAATCATATTTCTCTTACTCCATTAATAGGGTATCAACTAGATATGGAGAAGTTATTTATAAAATTATCATTAAAATTAAAAGAAGTCGATGAGAAATAAATTTAATTTTTAATGAGATGTAGTGATTTTAAGGATCATTTCAGCAACATGATTATTGTATTCTTCAACTCCGTCAAAATTATCAACAGTTTCACCACAAGTGACAAAAAATTCATTTATATTTATTTTTCTTTTATTGAAAAAATCGCTAATTTTCTTTGTAAGCTTCTCGAGTTCTTTTTCCTTATCTCCCTCTAACAAATCAATTTTATTTATACATACGTAAATTTTATCAGGGAAAAACCTTACATCATTAAAGAACTCAAACTGTCTATCTAATTCACGATCTAAAGAAAAAACAGCGATAATTTGAGTAGCTATACGCGAGATTGTAATTATGCCCATCTTAACAACGGCGCGGCTTCTATCGCCACCAGGCGCAAATATTGTATGAGCTTTGCCAGTAGAATCCTCTCTAAATACTACACGATTAGGATGGATGGTCTTAGTTTCTTTTTCATTAAGAGTATCAACTTTATTACCTCTTGGAACTGTTGCCTCACCTGAAAAATCTGTTTTAACTACACTTGCGGAGATTCCCCCCTCAATCTTTTCAATTTCTCCTCGATTTATATATCGGACAAATAAGCGGAGGATAGAAGTTTTTCCAACACTAATATCTCCTAATAATCCAATATTAACCACTATACTTCACCCTCCAATAATTTATTCAATAGCAATTCATAATCTGGAATTAAGAATTGTTCTAAATACGCGTTATTATGTGCCTCAATCAATGCTATTAATACTTCTTTTAAGTTTTTAGCATTCTTAGCATATTTTACAAGATTTTCAGGAGAGGGATCATTGTTAAAATCTTTTGCTTTTTCTTCAAATCCAAAATTGGTACGTTCAGGTAATGAATCAAAAAATCCAAAAGCAGAATACCCTTGATACTGAAAGAATACGAAAAATCTTGTTTTAATTGATGAAATAATTTTAGTTAGATATGCTGAGGGGTAAATTTCCCCTAATATTAACTCATCATCTTGTTCAATAACAAAATATGGTGAAATAGGCGAAACTTGATTCCCATACATCTCTTTTGGTGGTAATGAAATGAATGGTAATTTTTCAGATACGATTGTCCAGAGATCTTCGCGACGTTTTTCTAAAAGAATATCTTTAATCTCATCATAAGCGAAATAAAAATCTGATTGTAATGCTAGTAGGGAACTCAGATATACCGATAAAGAAGCAAAAGTAGCTTCTAATAAGGGTCTTCTACCTTCATCTGATGTGGAAGGTTTAACAGCTCCTTTCCATGCTCGAAGACCGGTATATACAAAACCTTTAATATCAAAAAAACTTCCAGAAAGAAAAATAAATGAAGGCACAAAACCTTTTTCTTTAGTTAATAGGTCTCTCGATTTATTAATTAGCAGTTCTTCTAAACTAGTATCATTAAATTTTGAGTGAATCACTGGCATAATTAGCCATTTCTTTTTTTTTGCCAAACTTACGCCACTTCTCTTCTTTTTATTAGAAATAATATAATTTGCTGCATATTTATTTTATTCTATATTTATTAAACAATATATTATCATAATATAATTTTTTTGGAAATATTCTATACGAACTTTAGGATTTTATTAATGATTTTCACTTTACAGAAGTTTGTAAATTGAGTCTAAAAATTAGGAAAAGAATTTTGTTTAGGCTTTCTTTTCTTATATAAGTAAAATCCACCAATTCCAACAAATGCAATAATTGCGATAAACAAGATAATTTCAGTGGGAAACCCATCAGTCACTTCGATTGGACAATAAGAATCTGGTGCACAATCTAAATACCCAAAACTCCCTATATAATAAGTCGAAACAGCGAACCATGTGATATTATCATGAATTGAAAGCGCTAAGATTGGAATTGTGGCTTCAATTAAATAATCCGAAGAATTTCCAATAACTTCAGCAGAGGTATTTGAAGAAGTCCAAACCCCATGATCCCAAAATTCATAATCATACTCATCACCAGAAGGAATAAATTTGATAAAAATCACATTAAATCCCGTTCCCGTAAAATTAGAATAATGAACCCCATATTCAAATACTAAATTATTTGGATTATAATGTTCAAAAAAGTAAATATTACATTCCATCTTATGTCCAGTTATATTACCTGCAAAACTTACATTTGTATATTGTCCATCAAGAGTAATATTAACAATATCAATTTCATCATGACTACTTATTTTTTTAATACTATTATTCTCAAAATCTATTTCAAAAACATCGTCTTGAGGATCGGTAAAACTCTCTGTAAGTCCTTTAACAATAGGAATATAATGGAATGAAATTATTAATAGAATTAAACAGAGTAAAATTACTGAAGAAATTTTTCTTTTTATCATTTTAAATCTTATTTCTTTTTTTATTATTTAAAATTTATTCAAAAAAAGTATTCATTTCAAAAAATGATGGTTAATTAATCTTGACTAGCCAATAATTCTCTAATTTTTTCTGTAATGAGATCATAATCTTTAATGGAATTTAGATTAGAAATATGGATATACTCTATTTTATCCGTATTTTTATAAAAACTATAATTAACACTTAGATTTGGATAGCGTTCTTTAATTTTTATCAATGCGCCTTTTAAAAAGATACTGATAAAATCTTCAGAGGTTTCTTTTATAGATCTCATATCAGGGTCTATAAATTTAATTTCTAACCTTTTAAAGTCATAGAAATTAAGGACACATAGTAAATCTTTTTCATCAGCTGAAAAGATTTTTCTCTTAATATTAGTACCTTTAAATTTCTCCTCAGATATACCATCTTTAAAATAATCCTCACTCAATAATTTGGAATATATTTCATCAGCACTAGTAAAGGACTGATTAGAAATTACAGAATTCAAGTGATTTATAATTTCATGAAGTTCTTTTATTTCTAACTGCAATTCTTCTAATTGTTCTTGTTTCTTATGGTAAATACTTCGAAGAACTGAAAGTATTTTAGTTAATTTCTCCGTCTCCTTCTCATTATCTATAGAACCCATTGTGTTCATATATATTTAAAGATAAAATAAATTTATTTATTTATTTAGTGCTAGTTCTATTAAGTAATTTTTTCTCAAAGGGATTAGAATGCATTCTATGATCATTACTCCAAACCCTGCTGATTCAGAAGTACAAATTCTTTCAGAAGAATTTAAAAAATTAGGATATGAAGTTCAATATTTTATACCATCTAAATTTGTAGCAAAAATTAATATTAACCATTTTCAAAAAGAATTTGAAAATCTTGAACCTAGGGCAGCTCTAGTTAGAGGTTTTGGAGCAGCTCCAACTCAAAAAATATTCTTTAGATTAGATATATTAAACGCCATTGAAGAGTATGAAGTTAAACTAATTAATTCACGAGAATCATTAGAAATTGCAAGTGATAAATTCTTGACTTCACTTTATCTAGAAAAGAATAGTATACCTACACCAAAAACTATAATCTGTGAAAGTCCAGATGATGCTCTAGCATCCTTTGATGAACTTGGTGGGGATATGGTTTTAAAGCCACTTTATGGATCTAAAGGAATAGGAGTTACAAGAATAAATGATAGGGCTTTTGCTGAAAATGTAATATATGGATTAAGCCGCCTAAATGAAATTTTTTATTTACAAGAATTTATCGAACATTATAACAGAGATATAAGAATCTTGGTATTAGGAGATAAAGCCATAGCAGGTATGTACAGAGTAAGTGATAGTTGGAAAACTAATATACATGCAGGAGCAATAATGGAACCTTTAAAAATGACGACAGAATTAGAAAGGTTGGCGATTAAGGCAGCTCAAATTACAAAAACTGAAATTGCTGGGGTGGATATAATAGAAAGTGAAAAAGGTTTATTAGTATTAGAAGTGAATTCAATACCAGGATTTACTGGCCTCCAAAAAGTGACAGATATTAATATTGCTGAAGAAATCATAAATTATTTTTTAAAAAACGCGGAAACTAAAAAATAAAGTTTAAAAAAATTAAATTTTAAATGAATCTTATTTGATATCTTAAGTTATAATTCTTCAATTAATCCTATTAAAAAGGCAATGAGTACCAATATACCTGCTAAGATATCTACAAAGATAATCATCAATACTGCTAAGATAAATAACATAATCCAATTAAAAGGAATCGGATCATTTGGTTTAATACCAGCTAAAAGTGTTATTATCGCAACCGCAAAGCCAATGATAATTGCTGCGACCCAATGAATACCAATATCTATTGGAAATAATTGATATCTTGTGCCTATTTCAGTTAATCGAAGTATTAAATAAACTATTCCTATTAGTGCTCCGATAATTGTTAAGAACTTCATTATTCCTTCGTTTTTATAATGCTTCTTTACCATTTTCTATCATCTCTTTTGAAATAATATTTTTTATTAAGTTTTTAAATTATAAAAGAATTTACTATTTTCTATACTGAAATATTAACTATTGTTATTTCAAAGCTATTTAAATTGATCTTCCAAACAAAACTTTATTTGACATTTAAAACAATCTAATTAATATGACATTTTCTATAGTAGCTTATGAGCCAAAAAATAAAGAATGGGGTGTTGCGGTTCAATCCAAATTTGTTGCGGTTGGTGCAATCGTTCCTTTTGCTAAGGCTAATGCTGGTGGTATAGCTACACAAGCATATGCTAATACCAGTTATGGTCCTAAAGGTTTAGCATTACTCGAAAAAGGTTTAACTGCTGAAGAAACTATTAAGGAATTAATCAAGGATGATGAACAGAGGGAAGAAAGACAAATAGGGATTGTAGATTCCTATGGAAATACTGCAGCGTTTACAGGAAAGAAATGTT
The DNA here is from genome assembly GCA_016840545.1 of Promethearchaeota archaeon. GTDB lineage: Archaea > Asgardarchaeota > Lokiarchaeia > Sigyniarchaeales > SOKP01 > SOKP01. The sequence goes on along the minus strand of JAEOSD010000031.1, from coordinate 7,510 downwards.
TTGATTGGGCAGGTCATTTAATTGGAAAAAATTTCTCTTGTCAAGGAAATATATTAGCCTCTAAAGATGTTATAAAAGCAATGGCAGAAGCTTTTGAAAATACTAAAAATGATTTAGTAGAGAAATTATTTGCAGCTTTAGAAGCAGGTCAAAATGAAGGCGGAGACAGGAGAGGAAGAGAATCCGCTGCAATCCTTATAGTAAAAGAAAAAGGAGCCTATGACGGTGGGACTGATAGGTATATTGATATAAGAGTAGACGAACATCCGAGACCAATTAAAGAATTACGTAAAGTTTTTGAGATTTATGATATGTGCATCCTACTAAGAGACGATCCTAAAGATATCATAAAATTAGAAAGTGAAGTAATGAAAAATGTAAAAGAAAGATTAAAAATTGACGGTTTTTATAAGGGTGAAATTAATGATTTGTATGATAAAGAAACAAGAGATGCTTTGAGGGATTGGTTGGGCACAAACAATTTTGAAGTTAAAGAGAGAAAAGATGAATACATGTGGGGATCTGTTTATAGATACATACTAAATTTAAAAAAGTAAAGTTAATATGTTTTTCATTATGAACTCTCTACTTTAATAATGAATTCAATATTACGGAGATAATATCACGATATTTTTTGTTTTAAAATATAGTTTTTTTAGTTATTTATGTGTGATTGACGACAAAATTATGAAATATAGAAATGATTTGGTATTGGCAAAAAAATTAACAAGAAATAGGTATGCAAATCAAGAATATTATGAACAAATAAGCATTAAACTCGAAAAATTGTTAAAATTTTATGAGAATTTGAAGATCTGGAAGGAAATTTCAGATAAATAATTGTAAATATCATCTAATTAAGAAATTTATTCCTTTCGAATAGATTAAAATTAAATTCCTTATTTAAAATTTCATATATTTTAAATAATGGCAAACCTACTACATTAGTAAAAGAGCCATTGACAGATTTTACAAATAAGCTTGCCTTATCTCTTATTGAATATGCTCCAGCTCTTCCTTTCCATTCACCAGATTTTACATAAGTCAGAATTTCTTGATCTGATAAATGGGCAAAGTAAACAACTGTACACTCATAATCAACTATCAATTTTTGGAAGAATGTTTCAGTAATCGCTAATCCTGTTAATAAATTATGTGGTTTGTTCTGTAATCTTTTTAATATACGAAAAGCTTGATCTTCATTATTTGCTTTTCCGATTATTTCTCCGTTGAATTCCACAATAGTGTCGGCCCCTATAATTATGGCATCAAGATTCTTTTCCAGTACTTTTTTTTTAACGTATAATACTTTTGCTTTAGCTAATTCTTTAACTAGTTGGATTGGATTACTAATCTGTTCCTTAAATTCATTCTCATTAATGTTAGCAGCTATTGTATCAAAAGGAATCTTCGCTCTCTTTAAGATTTCACATCTGTCCATTGATTTTGAGGCTAAAATAATTTTTTTCTTCAAAATTTAGTAGATCCTCAAGATTTTGCAAATTAAATAAATTTAAGGCTATTTTTTTTCTAAACTTTTGCAAATTTGTTATATTTAAGTTAATAAAATACTTCTGTTAAATGATATTAAAGTTTTAAATTATTCTTCAAATAAATTTACTTAATAGAACTATAAAATTATTTAGATCGATTTATGATTGAATTTTCTATATGGTTTATTTTTTTAGCTAGCTCATATTTCCTAATTTTATTTTTATTTTTGGGTTTTTCGAATAGAAAAGAGAAATATAATAATATAGTGGGGTTTGTTGCATTGTTCTTTGTTTTTATAAATTTATTATTAATCTTATTTCTAATTTTTCAAGATCTTAGCTCTCATTTAGATCTGATGCCATTGTGGAATTTAACTTTAGGATTACCTATATTAATTTTTGGTCTTGTTGCATTAGTATCATCTCTGTTAGGATATTTATATAAAGTTTTATTTAAGTCAAGGAATCTAAACAGTTTTATAATTAAAATGGAGCAAAAAGTTAAAGAAAGAAGTAAGTCCAAAAACGATTTATATCGTAAGATTCCTCATGTTCTAATTTTTATAGGAATTTTTATTTTATGGCTAATTGGGGTTTATATTATCTATTTAACAACAGGATCTAATGAAGGTATGATCCCCTATGAGAATAATATGCTTTATTTATACTTACAACTTATAACAACACCGAATGTAATTCGTAATGTTTTATTTGCTCTCGGCTGGTTTTATTACCTATTATTTTTCTTTTTTTATGGTTTTGCAATATTAATGTTAATAAATGAATTTACTAGGAAATCTCAATTTTTCAGCTTCCCCTTCAACATCCTGTGCACAATTTTTCTAAATAAAGAGGAAAAGCAAGGATATGGTACTTATTTGTATTTTGGAATTGGACATATGTTTGCAGCTTTTCTATGCCCTCCAATGGTTTTTTTCTCAATTTTAGGGATCAGTTCCATCGCGGATCTAGTCGCGAGTCAAATTGGAATAAGATATGGAAGAACTACTATAAAGTTTAATAAAAAGAAAACATGGGAGGGAACTATAGCAGGGTCTATTGCTACCTTTTTTATAGGTTTTCTTTTTTTAGGCTTGATATGGGCAAGTATGTTCACTCTTATATTTATATTTATAGATATTTTAACAAATAGACCAATAAATGTATCTGATAATTTGCTTAATCCAATTGTCTTATCAATTATTTATTTCTTCATAAGATTCATATTTAATTTGAATTACTACACAATTATTATATAGAGAGTTTTTTTGAGTGATTTTTTTATAAATACTTTTAAATAATTCAACTTTAATGATTAAAACATGTTTTATCTACCAACAAGCATTATTTTAATAGGATATTCAATTATTACTTTAGTTTATATAATTTCAAATTGGAAGGAAAAGGTTGAAAAAGGATTAGTTGCTAATGAAATTGCAATTGGGTTGCTATTTCTAATAGCAGGAGTATTATTTCCTTTTATGTATCAATTTCACTCAGTCTTAATTCCTTTAGAAACTTTAAATTTCCTGTGGCTCTTTACATCAATTTTTTTTTTAATTGAAATGGGTATTTGGTCTTTAACTTTAATTTATAATGCAATAATTTCCAAAAGAGATCCAAAAATCATGGCTGAAAGGGATTATAGTAAATATCGCGAAGATTTTAATAGGAACTGGACTGATGACTTAAAAAGTGAGTATGGAAGGAAAGTATTGCATCTATTTACATGCTCAATTATTTTTATTTTCTGGAGTTTAGGAACCATCCTTGATAATTTTGGAATACTAGATAATTTTAATCTCGATAATTATAGTTTCTCATATTGGCTTACTATTTTAATTGGATTTGGTTTTATCTTCATGTTTCAAATAGCAGATCTTGCACGTTTGACTAAATTTTATATGTTACCTAAGTGGGCTCGAAAATGGTATTTCTCTATGAGACAAGAAGAGTTGGAAACATTTTTGGCTTCTACACCTTTGGTTTTATCTTTTGTGCCCTTTATTTTTGCACCATTCCCGATATTTGCTGCTGTAGCCTTGATCACTACTGGAGCAGATGCTATGGCATGTGTTATAGGAAAAAAGTATGGAAAGCATGCACTTAGAAAAAATTCAAAAAAAACTATCGAAGGATTTATTGCTGGAGGAATAAGCACATTTTTGATAGTTATAATTATAATGAATTTATATTATACCTGGATGCCAGTAGGTATAATAAAAATATTTTTGATGGCGGTAACAGCCACTATTATATTTTTACTCATTGATATGTTTGCAAAATTCATTTCTGATAATATTTTAAATCCTATTTTAACTGGTCTGGGTATGTGGTTAATCTATTTATTATAAAAGAGTAAAGTTTAACCCCCAAAATAGAGATATAAAAAAGCGATATCATCTCCATCTTTCAAAAGAGTTTCAAGAAATTTATCATGACGATAACTCTTACCATTAATAATTATTGATAAGAAAGAGCTAAATTCGTTGGGATTCTTTTTATCCCATAGAAGTTCTTTGAATTTTTCCCCATATTTCTTATAAAAGTATTCTAATAATTCCTTTAATGTTAGTTCCTTCTCAAGCTTCACAATTTCGTTAGTTTTTTTAGTAATCTCGTTGAACGGGGGCTCGAAGCGAAGACTTAATGAAATCATATAATCTTACCTTATTAAATTGACTAAATCTTAAGAATTTGAAATAATCAAAATTATAAATTTTTAATGGAAATAAAAAATAAACCTTTCTTTAACTTTTTACCAAAACCTCCCAATTTAACTCACGTGAATGATTTAGTAACTAAAAAATAAAGTAGAGTTTAAACAAGAAAAATATTCATAAAAAATTAGGATTTTTTATTAAAATTTTAACAAGTAGATTATAAAATTATACAAGATAATTAGTTAAATGTAATTGAAGAGGTTTTTAAAATGGCTCAAATACTTTTTATTTCAAAAGAAAATGTACGAGATGCTTGGCTTTCTGCCTTAACTCAAGTCCTGTTTAATGGAGATGATATTGAAACTGAATATGATAAGGCAGAGGATCTTCCATCAAAAGATGCAACGGTATTGGTAGAGATTAAGGATCCAATGAAGGATCCAATTAAGAGAAAAGATAAAATAATGAAAATTAAGACAAAACATGGAAATTCATATGAAGTTTATGGTTGTATAGCTGATACATACTTAATCGGATCAATACAGAGTGGGTATATAGAAGAGATTTTGGAAGGAGTAAATGATCATTATATCTGGGAATCAGATGTGAGTTTTCCTTATTCTTACCATGATAGAATCTTTAATTATACTCCCTTTTCCCTTGAGGACACTATACATGTTGATTATGATTTAGATATTGTAAATAATAATTTTGTTAGAAAACACCAAAAATTAATTAAGGCAAATAAAATTGTAAAAACACCTGGTTCTAATATATGGAAACTTAAAAATCTAGTTGATTTTAAGTTAGATAAAAAGATTTCTGACCAAGTTGGAGTAGAAAAAATACCAATTGGTGTTATAAATTTTCCAAGAATCAATCAGATTGAATATATCATTCAAAAATTGAGAAAAAAGCCATATTCACGTAGAGCTCAAGCAATTACTTGGAGACCTCTTGTAGACCCATTTCATATTGATCCTCCTTGCCTTCAGAGAATTTACATGCGAATAAAGGATAGAAAGCTTTTGATGCAAACAACCTGGAGAAGTAGAGACCTATTTAGAGCATGGGAGGCTAATGTAAATGGAATGATAAGAATTCAAAAATTTATTGCTGATGAACTTGGTGTCGAAATGGGCCAATATTTAGATTTCAGCAACTCTTTACATATCTATGGAAATACTATTTCAGAAGTTAAAGATATGCTTTATCGAATGAAAAATAGGGGAGAAAAATTTCCTTCAGAAGTTGATATTCTTCTTGAAAAATACTTAAATTCTTAATTTTAAAAAATTTTAGGAAAAATCTGTTTAGTATTAAGGAATATTTGTTCTTCCAATTGCTTATATGGTATATTTTTTAATTTTGCAATAGAGCTAAGTACATTTCTAATCATTGCCGGTGTTCCAGTTTTACCCCTGTATTCAACAGGCCCATCACTTTCTAAAAGCAAATGCTCTAAATCAACCATTATTACTGTTTTTTTAACGGCGGGAGAATAAGAAACAGCAGGAGTTATCGAAAAGTAATAACCTCTTTCAATTCCTAGTTTTAAAATATCTTCAGGGCCCGAATACCAATGTATATTGACATTAGGAATCTGGAATGATGGAAGTGTATCAAATACTATCCGTTCAGCACCTTTTGTATGGATATTTACTGGTAATCTTAGATCTTGTGCTAATTTTAACATTTGTTCAAAAATTTTCTTTTGCAATGGATAAAGTTGTTTGTTTTTAATGAAGTGGTGATCTAAACCAATTTCTCCAATTGCACAAATCTTATCTTTATTTGATTTAATATAATCTATAATTGAATCTAACTCATTTTCGATGTCTTTATTCATTTTTACCTCTTCAGGGTGTATTCCAAGTGCAGGATAAATAATATCAAATCGATTTGAAATATCCACAATCCTTTCTTGGCTCAATGCACTCATCGCAACTGCTATAACTTTTTTTATTCCTGAATTTAAAGCCTCTTTGATAATATCTTCAAGTGTTAAATATAGATTAGCATGACAATGAACATCTATTAAAATAACAATCACCTATAAAAAAATAATAATTAGAAATAGTAAAATTAATTATTTTTCACATTCGGTTTATTTCAGCTCTTAAATCGACTATTTTTTTTACTAATTTAAACTTTCCTTTTGGATACTCTTTAGTGTCCAAATAACGCATTAATTTTTCTAATTCCTGCATTAAATAATTCTTAATATCTTCCTTAGTTACATGTCCTAATAATTTCGGTAAAGGTTCAAATTTTTCTTTTCGCTTTACTCTTAAATTTGATATAGTTTTTGCTAATTGTGCTTGAAAGCCTTTAGATTCAGAAAGATCAATACCATCAAGCATATCTAAAGATGTCTGTAATCCGTCAATAAACGCTTCTAAATCCCTGATCTCTATATCATCATCTGACATTTATAAAAAAAACACAGTGAGTTAATATCCTTATATCCTAGAAGGATTTTTACTATATATATTTCTTTATGTTTTGTTTTATTATTAGTTACGGAAAATTCATACAAATTCATCAACTAGTAATTCAGCAAGTGTCGAAACAACTTTATTTCTAAGACTCTCATCATAAATTCTAACTTTATCAGAAATTTCAATTTGTATTGCTTGACTATTTGCTATTTTACTTGCACCATAATTCTTTATTATAAAACCTCCAATTAAAATATATTCTTTCCCTTTTTGATGTCCAGGAGCAATGGGTATATTTAATTCATTAAATTTACGTATAATTCTTCCACGTAAGTTTTTATCCAAATCTTTTTTAGATATAGTACTCGAAAGAATGGTTTCTAAATTATTGGTACCTAAAACTATTTCAACATCCCGAAAACCTTGAGGCTTTTTATCTTTCTCAAATCCATGAATATCAATTAATAGCGAATGATTAAAGGATTTGATATTGTATTCAATTAGTTCTTTTATCTTCTTATGATAGTATTGGTAAATATTGCGTGCTAAACTGGAATTAATATCATAGGCTTTTGACTCTTTTCTATTTAAATCGATTTTACTCCTATGTACTTTTGATATAATATATGAAGGTATTATATTTGATGAATATTTTGATCTAAATAATTTTTTTACTCTTTTAATTAATTTAAAAGTTAATTCAATAGTTCCTTTATCAGTTCCAAGTACACCCTCTTTCCTAGTAGGGATTTTATTATATTTTTTTGTTCCACCATGAGGAACTGATATAAGCAGAGGAATAGAGCCTTTATGGAATTTTATATACTTATTTGAAATTTTCATTTTATAAAATAAATAACAAATCTGTTAAAATTAGTAGAGTAAAATAAAAAAATTAAAATTTTAGATTCAA
>JAEOSD010000030.1 GCA_016840545.1 Promethearchaeota archaeon | reverse complement strand
GTATGTTTTTTATCTATAGCATCATCTATATCGCTAGCTACTGTACCTGAAGCTAAATCTAATTGATCTACTGTTACATCATGAGGATTATCAGTTCTTACATCATGATCTCCATCACTAACTAAATCTAATTCTGATTTATTATCATGAGTATGACTATTATCTACTGCACTACGGATATCCGAAGCGTGTGTTTCGTAAGAACGATCAACACCGATTCTATCAGGATCGTAACGTCCTGTATTAAGGATAACTCCTCCGTTACTTACTACTTTTGAAATATCTCCAAAAGAGCTATTGTTATGTGTAAGAATACCTCCTGAACTACTATAAAGTCCTCTTCCTACTTTTTTAGAATCATAATTATTACCCATATCTACATAAACATGAGAATTAGTATCAGAAGATACTCCTATAGTATTATTATTGTCATTATCAGCAAAATCACAACGATAGACTCTAACTAAACTATTAAATTTAGCACTAACGCATGCTTTATCATCTGCTGTTACTCTCATTGATAAATAACTAATCCAAACTGGAATAAAACAATTATCAATAGTAAAAATATCATTCTCGTTAGTAATTAATACATTATCAGGATTGCCAGAACCTTTAATTAATAATTTACAGTCATTTGCATCTGTAGCTGAAGAAAATCCTTTAATATTGATAGCTTCATTATAATTAAGACTATTTGATAATATTATTTGTACTTGATATCTTAATATTTTAGGAAGTAAGTCTATTGCATGTTGAACTGTAGCAAAAGGGGTTTCGCTACTTCCGTCTCCTGTTTCATCGCTACCAGTATCACAATTAATATAATAAATAACTTCTGTTATACTTCCAGCTTTAACTATTTCACTAGCATCTATTTCATTGGCTCCTCCTTCATCTAACTTTGTATCTGTATTTTGGACATGCTCTTTAGATATAGCATCTGCTATATCTTCTTCTGTTTGTGTATAAGTATCTAATAGAGCTTTATTATCATGAGTATGGCTATCTTCTATAGTCTCTTTAATATCTTCATTAGCTTGATCATAACTATCTAATAATGATTTATTATCATGTTCGTGAGCTTTAGAAATAGCATCTGTGGTATCTAAATTAGGTACATTGCCTAATCCTACTTGATCTTTAGTTACTTCATGAGGGTTAGCTTTATCGTCTATATGATCTCTAGCTTCTTCGGCAGTTACTTGATGTGTTCCATCATCTAATTGTTCTGCTTTATCAATAATATCATCTCTATCTATATCTTTACCTCCTCTAACAATATCAATTAAATTTAATTCAACATGAATAATTTCTTTATCATATATACTCATTATTATTCCTCCGATTAATCTCTATTTTGTATTACAGCTCTTTTTACTAATAATTTTCCATATAAAATAACGCCTTCATTTCCTTCTGTATCTTTAAAATCTACAGTATAATAATATTCTCTAGGTTCTATATCAGTATCTTCAGTTGATAAATTTATTAATGTCTTTCCACTAGTTGCTTCTTCATGATCCGAAATTTCTTTATGAATTTCTGCATTTTCATCTGTATCCGTTAAATATTTTTTTACTGTAAAATAAATTGTCCAATTTGTTATATCAAAAGCTACTCCGTTTTCTGTAACAATTATTTCTAATGTTTTAGTTGCTCCTTTAAATAATTCTAAATTTTTACAATTTGCTTCCATACTATTTCTCCTTTTTAATAATCAATATTATCCCATTCGATAATATCATTTACTCCTAAGCCTCTATCAAATTTCTTGATTAATTCTTCTATTCTTTTTTCTTTTGACATTTCTCTATTATATCTGACTGTTAAATTAGGTAAGCGATATTCAGAATAATCTGGTTTAATAAGTAAAGATGCTACTATAGCCATTAAGTCAGTTGTTCTGTTATCTGGAGTGGGAACAATTTCAGTATTGTTTTCTAATTCGTAATCTTTACATTTGTCAGAAAAAATACTTAGCCAAACTAATGCCGATCTAATATAATCATTAAGTTCACTATCAGAATATTTATAATAAGTAAATTTAACTGTAACTACATCGTTAGTTGTTAATCCTTCTACTGTAAGTTGTGCAGTATCAGCATCGAATGTATAACTTTGTCCGCTAGCTAATTCACTTCCATTAATTTGCACGTCAAGGATACTTATTCCTTTATCTTCTGATAAAGAAAATATATTAGATATACTATATGTAAAAGCATCTGTTTTTGTGTTAGTTAGATCTTCTGTTAAGGCTCTAATTTTAGTCTTTATTTCTGATAACATTTTTATCTCCTTTACTTCTTTTCATTAGTAATAATTCTTTACCTCTATTTCCTCTAAAAATAAAATTATTATTCAAAAAAACATATCTTAATGGATTCACTTTCTTTAATTTACAATAAAGTTCAGTATCTATATTCCAGTTTATTATTTTTAATAACTTATCAGCAGAATCTTCGTCTCTAGCTAATATTTTAACATATTTTCTTGAAGATTTATCAGAATAACCTGTAATAAGAGCTATTCCTTCTCTTCCATATGCTATTTTATCTCCTTTATTTAAACAATCAAATAATAAATCAATATTTTCTTTAATAAAAAGACGTAAATTATTTCTTGTTATATAAAAATCGCCATATAGATCTATTAGATCACTAAGTATTTCAGATATTTCTAATTTTTCTTTTTCTGTTAATTTTCCTTTAAAATTAATCATATTCTATTTTTTTTAAGAACTAGGGAAGGGCTTTCGCCCCTCCCTAGAATTTATTCACCTATTAAAGAATCGATGTACAATCAGCGATACAAATTGCTTTCGGATTTGTAATACAGAAGATGATTGATTCATAGCCGAAAACTCCAAAACCTAATGTATTGGTACCAGAAATTGGTACAGGTGTGTTAGAAACACATAAAGCTCTTTGAGCTCCGTCCACTTCTGCTCCCATTAAAGTAGCGACATCCGCAGGAATTCTACGTCTAACGAACTTAATCGGTTTTCCTTCAGCAATTCTTGAATTCTTAGCAACAAGAATCAATTTTTTAGAATCCATTAACGCATCTTCAGTTTCTCCAGTATCGTCAGCGACTTTACCAAAGACTTTTACAACATCGATGCCTAACTCTTTTAACTTTGCTGGTAATGTAACATTGTAATTTAAAGAGGAAGCTTGTTCTTTGTCATATGTATCAATTTTTTCCTTAGCTGTTGATCCACAAAGAAGAACAAACTGATCACCGTAATCTTCAATCTTATGCTTCATAGCCATAATAACATCATAAATATCATCAGTAGATGCAGGTGTAACTTCTTCTGGATTTACTCCAGGAAGGTAATCTGCTGTCTTTGCTAAAATAGCATCAAGAATGATTTTTAACTCTCTTTTATCCATTCCTCTTGTAATAGAAGCTTTCCTTCTACCTAACACTTGCGTATCAGGACTAGAAAGTACAGCGTCTACCAAAACATACTCTAACTTCGAATTTAATCCTTTAAATGTAAGCTCTACATCGCTAAGAGGAGATCTTTTTTTCTCCGTAATAGCTCCGTTAGTGTCTACATCAAGAATAACATCTGCTGTGCTATCCATAGCACTATATCTCCAAACATGTTCTCCTGCTTCCGCAGTAAACGAGTCAGCGATAGCCTCAATTTCATAAGGCACAGGAAGTTGAGTGTTAATCGGCTCACCAATTAACTTTGCAATTTCAAGATTCAAATTCTCTTTCATTGTTTTTACTCCCAAATTTTTTTAATGGTTTATCTTAATACCTTTCTTCTTATGCCCTCTTTTATCTTTTTTTATCTTTGTCAAAGGCATATGAATTTATTTTTAATTTCTTTTTCTTTTTGTATCGAACGCAAAAGAATCAATTTCTTTTCTAAGATCTTTATAATATGAACTATCTCTTATTGTTGATTTATCTCCAATAACATCACTTTGTTCTAATTCACTATTTGCTTTTTTAACTTTAGCTTTAATAAATAATTCATCATTAAGGATTTCTTCATCAGTCATTCCTTTGGCTAAATCCCCTAAATCTTTTTCTCTTTTAACAACTTCTTTAGCTTTTGCTTTTAGAAGTTCAACTTTTTTATCAGTTTCGCTTTTAACTTTTTCTAAATTTTCCTTAGCTTTTTCTAGGTCTTTCTGAATAGAAGTTACTTTTGTTTTTTCAGTTTCAAGCTCTTTCTTTAGATCTGTAATCTGTTTAATTGCATTTTCTAAAGGTGTTGGAGTTTCAATCTTCTCAACTTTTGTCTCTTCTATAGATGCTTTTTCGGCTTTTTCCTTATGTCTTTCAAGTAAATCCTTCATATTAAGCTCTTTAGCTCTTTGTAAGATTTTCTTTAGGACTGTTTTAGGACTAATACCTAAACTTCTTAATTCAGCTCTAGGTTTAGCCTGTGCTAATCTCGCTAAAGCATTTCTAACATGAGCTTCATCATTAATAGGATATTTCCTAATTTTTCTAATCTCACCAGTTTTTTTATTTTTTACCTTGATAACAACAGCGAACATGTCATCAGATAAAGATTTTCTTTCCTGATATTTTAATCTTTTAGCTTCTTCAAGGTCTCCATACTCTTCATTAATACTAGCTGTTTCTATTTCATCGAAATTTTCTACATCAATATATCGATGAAATTTACTAAGTTCAACTTTAAACATCTTTATTTGTCCTCCTTCTTCAGATTTTGCAACTTTTACAGTATTTTCTTGATTTATTACCTCTTGTTTTTTTATCTCTTCTACTTTACTTATCTTTTTTGTTTTACTTAATTTATTTAAATCATATGTAAATTCTAATCCACACTTATTACATTTAATTGTTTTCGTATTCATAGTAGAAATAGCTTCAATTGGATGATTCTTTTTACATTGAGGACATATAGCTATTCCTGAATAGTAAAAATTAACTTTTTCTATTAACTGGTTTTTTTCTGCCTTCGAAAAATCTATATTAAATTGCTTCGAGCATCCTAAGCACTTAATTAATGACTTATCTTGTTCTCTTGATATAATTAGCCAATTATTAAGTTTACAAGAAGGACACAATAAATTAAAATCTTTTATTTGAGGAGGAAACTGCATAACTCCTTCGCTATTAAGAATTGCTTTACATTTAGGACATCTAACTTTTATATCGATACCATTATAAGTAATTTGTTCGCTACAATTAGAGCATGTAATTATTTTCTGCATAATGATTTTTGGTCTAATTAATTCATCATCTTTATATTTCTTATATTCTTCCATAGCTCTAACTAATTCTTGAGGAAATTCTACTTTCTTCTTAGCCATTTCTAAAACTTTTGCTTTATCAAAAGCTGGTTTTTCTCCAAAAAGTAAAGCTCCGCCAGCTATCTCCATTTCATGTAATTCATAAGAACCATCTTCTTTATGAATTCTTTTATCATTAGGAGACCAAATTTCAAAACTAGTTCCTAATTCATTTTTCTTAAATAGTTCTTGAGCTTCTTCCCATAAATCAGCGAAATTACTTTTATAAAAAACTCCATAAGCTATAATCATATTTTCTTTTGCTTTATATCTATAATCAATATAATGTCCTACAACATGATTTCTATTGTGATTAACACTAATAGGTTTTCCTATTAATTGAGGCAAAACTCTCAATAATTCTTGTTTAGGAAGAATAGCTCCATTTGCATTTGGTTTATCTGTAAAAGCATAAATCGTTTTAAAAACTGCTAGATCTCTAGAATTTTTAATACTATAATGTCTAGCTTCACAAATAGCTTCTAATTCTTTCTTTTCTTTACCTTCTTCTAAAATTTGAGTTTCTGATCTTTCTGCAAAATCACTCAAAAAATCACTTGCCTGTAAATTAGTTAAAAAAGTTTGCATAATTTTATTCTCCTCCTAATAAATCTAACGCAACTAAAATTGGCGTTAAGTCCTTTTGACCTTTAATTAAGGCTTCATTATTAATATTTATCTCTTTTATTCCAGCTAGTCTATTTGTTTTTTCTATATTAAAAAGTTTACTAGCTTTAATTGATTGTTCTAATTCTATCCCTACTTCTTTAGTTCCAAGAAGATTATAAATATCTGCTACTGTTAATTCTTTAACACCTAATAATCCAAAACTTTTATTTAATGAAAACGCTTTACTTCCATATAAAATAAATAATTCTTCTAGTTTCTTTTCTAAAATTGCATTTAATATACATACAACTTCTAAAGGAACTTCTACTGTTCCTTTTATAATTCTTTCGACATCAACTTTAAATTCTTTAGTTCCTATTAAATTAAAAGTATATTCTAATTCAAAACTTTTTATACCTTTAATTGTAAAGAACTGATCGAAGGCGTATCCTTTGATTGTAGTTCCTATTTTTCTTTTATCTAATATACCTCTAGTAATTATAGCGATAGCTTTATTAAATCCAGAAATTCCTTTTGTAATTAATGTTCTTCCTAATGGTCTCATATTTTTTTCGTTTTATATCCTGTTAATCTACGTTTAGGATCGAATTCAGCTGTAACTAAATATTCTGCTATTGGATTTGTGTCATTTTCTACATCTTCAGCAGAAGGATATGTTTTTATTACTCCTGATATCATATTATTATGATTATCATAAATTGGATCTATAATTCTATAATTTTCATGAACTAATCCTAAAATTCTCTTTAGTCTTTCATTAGGTTCTACTATATGACTCTTAATTTCAGAACCTGCAAAAGTATATCTTTCTGCATTAGTTAAATCTGTTCCTCCATCACATCTGATAGCGTATTCTAAATCTTCGTCTCCATCAAATTCATATTTATACCAACCGTCTCCTAATTCTGACATACTAACTCCTTCAATAACTAAAGATCCAGTATCTACTCTTCTAATATTAATAGTAGGAGATAATCCTAATTTTGGATATCCGTTATCAGTAAAAAAAGAAATAATAGTTATCATTTTGCTGGACTTACCTCTATATAATTAATTACTGTTTTATCTAATAACTCTAATTCTGATTCTTCAGGATCTAAAGCTATAAAAATTTGTTTACGATAAGCAATATCTCCTGCTTTAATCAGCCATTTATAACTACATCCTTTATTATCTGATGATTTTAATAATAAAGAATTAGCTACATAATCTGAATTTTCTGCTATACTAATTAATAAATCTGATACTTTCATTATTTTGGTACTAATGCTCCTAATAAATTTAATCTTCTATTATATGTGGTTTTAGTAGACGATAAATACTGAAGATATATTGTTTCTCCTTCTAATACAACTATTCCTCCTAATGGAATAGAAGCTGTTTGATATTGAGTATTCGCTGAAGTTAAAGTAAGATATAAAAATTCTACATATCCACAAAATTGAATTGCTCCAGCTTGCCCAGTTGCAGAATGTGTAATATTTGTAATATCTATTAAACCGATATCTCCTGTTTGTAATGTAACTTCTAATCTAGTTCCTATTAATGAGCCTTTTGTAAATGTAACAGTTCCTGTTCTTCCTGTTATTCCTTTACTATTGGTATAAGTAATAGTAAAAGTATCATTAACTCCTGAACCTATCTCACTTGTAACACAAGCATATAATCTTGTTGCATATCTAGGTAATATAAAACTATTTTGATCGGTAAAAGTATTTGTAGGACAATCAAATATTCCTATAGGATTTTTATAAATAGCTCTAATTCTTTCATTTGCTGTTTCGGATTGTCCTTCAAATGCTAAAACATTTAAATCATAACCTTCTGGTATTGTATAATCTAATACCTCTTGCCATTCTCCTGCATTTATAGCCGAATGTTGTCTATGAAATAAAATTTGAACTGTTGTATTTGTAAGAGGAGGAGTAAGAGATACTTCTAATCTTCCATCTGAACTTACTTTAACATTTTTATATACTCCATCTGTACTTCCTGTTAATATTGCTTTTACTAATTCGGCATCGTTCTCTCCTGTAATGATATCTTCTATTCTATGTGAAGAAGCTTTATAATTAAAAGGATGCAATATTGTTTGTATTCTAAATTTAGATTGTGAAGTACTGCTATTATTTTTATAATATATTCTAAAATAACGACTAATTGCTCCAAATGAATAACTATGTCCTCCAGATACAATAGTAAACGTATCATTAGTATCTATAGATATTCCATCACTAGACCATTCTATCATAAAACCGTCTTCAGCTGATTCTACATCAGTATAAATTAAAATATTTATTGTACTATAATCTAATATTTCTTCCCATTCTCCTATAAATTCTTCTCCTATACCTAAAGTATCAACTGTAGAATTTAAAGTAGAAATTTTATTTCTTCCATGTGATATTGTTTGTAATTTATTATCAGCAGTAATGTTTGCTTGATTTATTCCATCCCATAGTTTAACTTTAGCTACTCCATTATTAAATAATTCTACTAATTTATCCCAGAGATCTTTTAATTTACTTAGAACAGTTATTCCGCTTTCTTGTCCAATAGTATCTAATATACTTTCTATATCTTCTTCTAAAGTAGACAAATCTTTATTATTTGTTCCTTTAATAGCATCTCTCAATTCTGTTAAAGAAATATTTAACTGTCCATATATATTTGATAATGTTGATTCTGATGCTCTGGTAGATAATTCTACATTAAGTTGATTTATAATATTTTGTAGCTTTGTTAAAACTGTAACTCCAGATTCTTGTCCAATAGTTTCTTTTATTTCAGTCAAAGTAGCTTCTGAAGCTCTTGTAGAAAGATTAACATCTATTTTATCAATGATAGTTTGTAATTTTGTTTCTACTGTATCTAAATAATTTTTAACTTCTATTAAAGTAGATTCGGATGCTCTTGTTGATAAAGCTACATCTAATTTCGCCAAAATGTCTTGAACTTCATCTAAAAGATTAGTTCCTGATTCTTCGCCTAAAGCATTTAGAAGAGACTGTAAAGTACTTTCTGATGCTCTAGATGATAATAAAACATCTAGCTGATCTCTAACAGATTGGACTTTTTCTTCTAAATCGTCAGTATTTAAATTTATTTGTCCAGCTTCTATTTTAATATTTTCTGTAGTTAATTCTAAATCATCTACTGCATTATAAATAGACTGTAAAACGGACTGTAAAGTTGTTTTTAAATCTTCTAACTTTTCTACAGTAGCTGGATTAATTTTGTTACCATCGGCATCATGCAATCCTATTGGATCTGGTGCTCCACGATTTGATTTTGCTACAATTAATTTTCCCATTATACAATCTTTCCAAATAATGCTCTTCCAGTAACTCTGAAAGGGGCATCTAATTCATCTTGAATATCTATCGAAGGACTCCATTTAATAACTAATTCATCTACAGATAAAGGAGCCATTTCTTTAGGAGCTTCAAGAATTTCTACTTCTTCGTTAGTTACTATAAATTGCAAATCTAATAAAGTTGCTTTTGAATCGTTATAAACATAAAATTTAAATTCTTTAGAATCCCCTGCTGAAACTATTCCTAAAGGAAGAACAGAATTATCAGTTATTTCTTGAGTTAATTCTTTATCTTTATAGAATTTTAAATTTTTAAAGCTTCCCATATTATTCCTTACTTTCTTTATTTCCTAATAATTTATCCAATAATTTTTCTTTCTTTTCTTTTAGAACTTTTTCTTTCTCTTTAAGTTCTAAATCTTTTAATTTCATAGCTTCGTCTATAATTGATTTTTCTTCTTCTTCGAGAGCTTTATCAATAATGGCTTTATTAAGAGAAAGAGGTTCTAATTTTCCTTCTACTCTTTTTCTTTTTCTAACCCAAATTCCTTTTTTGTTTTTCCTTCCTATTTGTCTAATTACTGACCAAGCTACTCTAAAAGCTCTAGTTTCATTTTGATATTGTTTTAAAGCATTATTAAAGACTCTTAGAAAAACGCTTTGTAGATCTTTACTTACATTTTCTTTTACTTGTTTTGGTAGTTGGTTGATGTTTTGATAAGGAGCTCCTTCTAAACTGCCTACATCATATTCTTGTTTTTCTATTTCGTCCTTTTTATCTTCAGGAATTTCTTCTTCATCTATCTCTGATTCTGGACTAAATCCAGGTAAATCTATTCCTTGTCCTTCCTGATTTCTAGTAATAGGAGGATACATTGTTTCTTGTATTCCTTCTAAGTCTTCTTTTTCTCTACGATATACTTCTGTTTCAAAATCAACTTCTCCTATTAATTCTACTGCTGTTTTTGAAGAAACTCTTCCTCTATCATAAAGTTGTCTAATATGATCTTTAAATTCGGCTGTCATAAAAGCTCTTACTGGCGAAGAACTAATATACCATTCGTAATTAACCCACTTAGGGTGATCCTCTTTATTTTTTTCTATAATTATTTTTATTAGTTCTTTTAAAATTTGTTTAAAATCTTTTACACCAGTTTTTACTTCTTCTATAAATGCTTTTGGATTTAAAATGCTTTCTCTTCTACTCGTACTAACTGCCTCAACTACATCAATAAATCCTAAACCTGCTAATATATTTCTTTCTGCACTTGCAAAAAGATCTTTATTAAAAATTGCTGATAAATCAGGAATTAAATGTTTAATTTCTTCATCAAAATTAGTAACTCTTGTAGGTACACTAGTTTTACTTGTATTTAATTTTAATTCTTGAATTTCTTGCATTAATGTTTTGAATTGTTCAAGGACTTTTGTTAATTGTTCGTCATTATAAGTGAAATCTTTTTGAATATATAAATTTTCTGTTCCTTTTTTGACTAAAAATAAATAAGGTATAATTCTATCAAGTATTTCTGTTTCTTTACTTTTAATTGATTCTATAATTTTCCAGTTATGATATACTCCTCGTTTAATAAGATAAGGAGTAGGATATTTATCGAACCATCTTCCATATGGTTTAGTAATTATAACATTATTATCTAATTTATAATCAGTACTTGATCCTATATAATAATCATAATTAAGAATTCTTAATTTTTGATCTTTAGAATTTTTATCTTTAGCATGCACACTTTCTCCATCAATAAAATATAATTTAGATGGAACAATAACTCCTTGTATTTCTGTCCATCCTCCTATTTTTAAAATAGGAAAAGAAGAATATTTCCATCTCTCTTTAAAGTATTCTTTAGCTAATGGAGAAATACCTGATGGAATTTGTCCATTGAATTCCATGTTAATATTATCTAACCATTCTTGTAATATTTTATTAAAATCATCATTATCAGATTCTATTTTAAAATCAACAGAAGCACTATCTACAGCGAAATCTGTTAAAGAATCTACTAAACCTGAAACATCATCTTCCAACATACGTTTTATTTCTTTAATCTGTTCGTGATATTCTGTTGGAACTGTTATTTTTCTTGTTAATGCACTTAAAAAATAATTAAGAATATTGGCATTATCCATATTATACTCCTTTTTTATCCCAATTTACAACACCAATTCCTGGTGTTTTCCTTACTATAGGTTTCGTTTGATTAAAATCTTTTTTTAACCATTGTGCTATTGCAAAAACTCTCCATGCTGAAAATAAATGATCTCCACTATCACAAATACATTCATATCTAGTTCTTGTATCTGTTCTAATAGAAATTACTTTTTCTAATTGTTTATCAAATTTGTAGTCTATAGGAAAAAAACATCTTCCTTCATAAAATAATTGTTTTAGTCTTGTAACTGACCATTCTGACATATATTCTTGTTTATATACTGGCATTCCTTTTTGAAAAATAACATTTCCTTTATCGTCTTTTTCAAAATCAACTTCTATTTTTTCTCTTCCTGCATATTTAACAATATTTTCTTTTGAATATATTAATTCTAATTCTCTTGCAATTGCTCTTCCTGTTCCATCTCCACAATCTATACCTATTACGTTTGCTTTTAATTTTTCTATAATATATTTGAAAACTTCTAATTGCTCATCATGTGTCAAATTATAAAGTACAATATTGTAGTTATATTTATATTTGTCTTTAATTTCTGATAAAATGATAATATCAGTTCCTGCACTTTCTCCGATATCTGCACATATAAAAATACGATCTGCATTTTTTGGTCTATCTAAAATAATTAAATTTCTAAAATTATGATAACTGTCTTTATTAATTTCGAATCTTTTTATATCGTCTTTACTATAAAACTGTCTAACTCTTTGCATATCAAATTCTGATATACCATCAGGAACTATTTCTCCTTTAACAAAAATTCTATAGTTAATTGTTTCTCCTCCGTATTCTTTTAGTCTTTCTTCTTTAGCTTTGTTATCCCATTTAGGATTTACATATTGAGGGTAATTAATTACTTTTATTTTATTTGCTAAATCATTAAATATTCTACCAATAGGAGAATGTGTAGTAAAATTAGTCATTCCAGCTAATCTTATTACTGCTCCTAATTCTGATACTGATTCTTGTCTTTTTTTAAAAACTTCTTCTGTTTCAAAGCTTACTTCATCTCCCCACAGTTTACTTACATGCAATTGGTAAAATTGTTCTCCTGGAGATTTTCCTTTTAAGGTCATATTAACACCTTGAAGTTTCCATTTATTCTTTTTACCATAAAATTTAATTTCTGGTTTAAAACTACATTTAAAATCCCACATTTTAAAAATAGGATGATATTCAAAAGCTGTTTTTACATCATCTAAAATTCCTCTAAGTCTTTTTTCATCTATAGAATAAAATGCTCCCCATAAATTTTCATCATAAAGTCCTGATAAAGCTATATCTATTTTAAGAGTTATTAAACTCTTTCCGTATAATCTTCCTCCTAAATTATAAATATCTCCAACATTCTTTTTTAATTGGAATTTCTCCTTATCGGTTAATCCTTCTATTTCAGTATCTATAATTGCTTCATATGAAAGAAATGGAATTTGATACAATCTGACATTACCTAGTTTTTCTTCGTCAAAACTGCCTAAATCATCAAAATTGTGAAATAAACACTCTGCTAGACATAAAGGATTATGCCAACATTGCATAAATTCTAATTCTTCTTTATTAATTTTTTCTAATAACATTAATTTTTAAGATACGAGGAAATTATGAACTTTTATCTGGTGAGCTATTATCGGTGGGATTTAATCTATAAATATGCTCTTCGAGCCAATCAATATAATCAGTAGATTCTACTTCTTCTCCCAATAAAACTTTAGCAACGTCTAGTTTAGCTATCTTTCCTTCTTTATATAATTTCCAAAGATGTTTATTAGCTAAAATTCTGTCTTCAAAAAAAGGATGTTTTAAAGCATCCCAAGCATCTGTTTTTATCTTTAGCATGACCTCTTTTTGACAATGAGGACATGGAAACGATCTAGAACCTTGATTTTCTTTAAGCCAAATTTTAAATTTTTTACCAAGAGTTTTAAACTTCTTGTAATTATCGTCATCTTTCTTTGTCTCAAATAGTCCTAGTTTATCCTTTAAAATAAGTATGATTTCCAAATTATCAGAAAGCAGTTTTTGTAAATGAGCAGGGGCTACTTCTGGCAATCCTGTGGCTTTATTTTTGCCTAACTTGCCTATTTTACCTTTTATTCGTTCCTGAAGGGATTCAGCGAATACTAACTCTTCCAATAATTGCAAATCACTCAAATTATCTATATGATAACGAGTTCTGTATTTATTAAATCTTTTTCGAGCTAAATTTCTTTCAGAGGTATTTAATCCAGTACCTTTAAATTTATATTGTCCTATATTTTCTGTCATTATGTCCTTACAATAAAAACGCCCATTGTAGATGATTATCTAAACAATGGGCTTCTATAATTAAATATATATGAAAAAATATATATATAAGTAGTATTCATCCCTTCTATTATATAGTATAACATATATAAGGGGGGTTTGTCAAGGGTTAAATGACATTATTTTGTAATATATCTATAATATAAAGACTATTAAATTATCTCAATATATTGAGATAAAATCAATAACTTATGTAAACGCTTCCATTTCCTCCCCCCAAACCCCCTCCTAACCATCGATCCGTCTCATTTCATTCGACTCCTCTCGGTCAGCTTCGCTGTCCTTTGCGGACTTTAGTGTCCGCTTGGGGCTTTTATAGGATATAACTTATATCTAATATAGTCTAAAACCTATAATCTTAAAAGAAGCCGAACCGATCTAAAAACCTATAACTATGCTAAACGTTACCCCTATGGAGAGGGCTTTCTTACCGCTTTATAGCGGTAAATCATCACTTTCGTGATTCTCGGCAATTTATTGTTATTCGGTGGCTTTTTCTTAAAAAAAGACTGTTTTTAGGTGTTTTTAGGTCATTTTGGCTCGTTTTAAGGGTACTATTGGTGTATATTATTTAAAAAATGGGCGGTTTGCTAAATTCTACCCTATACCCTAAAATGCTATAAACCCTTTAAAATCAATGGTGTTAAGGTAATCTAATTATAAGATAGATTACTAAAAGCGGTCTATCTTTACATATTGCGTTTATCATTGATAACCGCTTTGCCTTTATCCCTTAACCTCTTATAATTACCCTTTAAGGCATTATTTAAGGTTGATTAGATTTTATCTTGTCAAAGAGCAGTTAAGACTTTTTAGAGGTCTTTTAAGATTGCTTCTCCTTGTCTATAAGATAAGATTTTTTTATAAATGCTTAAAGCTATAAGTCTTTGAATTTTTGAAGTAGTTGCGGAATAGTATTTTAAATTAAAATAGTTGTCTTTTTCGGAATAAATCAAGGTAGAATAAGAGAAGATTTTATAATCCGTTGAAGTCTTTATACCATAGCAAGAATTACCTTTAAAAGATTGTCTTTGATTTATTCGGCTTTCAATCTCGGCATTTTTGCTATAACCTTTTGGAGTATCGGCTTGATTGTCTTTTACATATTCGCTTACATAGACTTGGAATTTACCGCAAGAAGTTATTGCGTAATAGTTGCCTTTTTTGATTTTATTTAAAAATTGATTAGCTGTTAATGCGATTTCGGTTTCACTTCCAAAACCGCTATTATCTACAAAGTATCTTTTAACCTCTTTAAATCCTAAAGGGTTATAAGTTAAATTCGGGCATTTTTTAAAAATGTTTTCGTCTTTGTCTTTTATTGCTTTATAAGGTCTTTTCATTTTTTAAATCTCCTTTTTAAAGGTTGTTATTAAAGAAAATCGGCTTTTATACTTTCAGTTGTCAATAATACGCTTGATTGATTATTTATCTTTTTAATGCTTTCAATAATAGCATTTACAGCGATTTTATTATAAATTAACTGCCTTTTTGATTTTTCGGTTAAAATCTCAATTTTAAGCGATTTTTCTTTTATCCCTTGCCAATAACCGCAAGCGTTAATTATAGTATAACCTTTATAATAAAGATTGATAAATCCTTTTATGCTTTCAATGTTTTTGTTTTCTGTATAAAGCGTGTATTTTATCATAATTTTATGAGCCTTTTTCTTTTTAAATAATTTATAGCAAAATTGTCCGCTTCAATCTCGGTTAAATAACTTTTTCTGTATAACTTAAAATTATCATAACTTATCAATTCTCTTGCTTGTATAAAATGTCTAAATTCGTGAAGTATAGCAAAAAGAAAATTTAATTTAAAAGACTTTAAAAAATCAAGTCTTTTTTGCCTTCCTTCGTAATAACAATCTTTATACCCTTTTTTGAAAGCAGAATAAACGCTTGCTAAATTTATTATAATTTTTGATTTGGAAAGTTTACTTCCATCATAAAAATTATGGCAATACGAGGTTAAATAATCATAGTCTATTGTTACATCAATAAAAGCGTAAAAAGACTTTTCAATCTTAAATTCCTTTAAAAGATTGTCAAAAATTTTGTAAGCGATTTTTTTGTAAATTTTTTCTTTTCTAAATAAATTTATCATTTTATAAAAAGGTTGTTATTTTATACCATTTAAAAGGGTTTATTTTAAAAGATAGAATTTTACCGCTTAAAAACCTTTTAAAAAGTTTTTTCTTTTTTCTTTTATTTATTGTTTTTATTTTCTCTTTATACATTGTTTTTTAAAAATTTATTTTCGCTTGTAAGTTTTTCAATCTCGGTTGCTAATTTATTTTTTAAAATCTCGCTTTGATTTAATTCTATTGATAATTTTTCAAGATAATCTAATTTATTATAATCGGTTGAAAAATCAGCGATAACTTTATTTAAAGAGATTATTTTCTTTTCAATCTCTTTCCGCTTACTTATCAAGGTAAGATAATTATTTTTTAAATCTTTACATCTCATAGTATTTTTATTTTTAATTTATAGCTTTTATTTTTAGGATAAATTTTTATCCCTTTATTTTTTAATTTTTTTATAATGTTTTTAATGTATTTATACATTTTTTAAAGTTTTTAGTTTTTCTAAAAAATAAATTTTTTCTTTTTTTATACTATCTTCAGTTGATAAATCATTTTCATTGAAGATTAAAAAAGTTTTGTTTTTTCCTTGCCAGAATTTAATCTCTTCAAAAATTTTCAATAAATTTGCGGTATAGGTTAAAATGCGATAATCATTTTCAAATACGATTAAATGATAATTTTCACTTCTGATTTTTTTATACTCTTTTAATGTTATACTATACATTTTTTTAAATCTCCTTTTTTCAATTTACCTTTTCTTGTTTTCGCTTTAAGTATAACATAACCGCTTAAAAAAAACAATAGAAAACGGAAAAATTTTTATCTAAATTGTAAGCGTTTTCTTGGTAAGCGTTTTCAAAAAAAAATAAATTTTATCTTGATTTAACTTTTAAAAAATGTTATCTTTAAAGTGCCAATAATAACAGCTAAAAGGCAATAAAAAAATTTGATAATAGTATTTAATAAATAAGGAGAGTAAATTTTCTATAATAGGATTGAAAAATTTAAAATGAAAACGCTTTCAGTATTGAGCCGAGATTTTAAGCTGATTTTCCAATATCGCAATATAGCGGTGGTTTTTCGGCAATATCTAATATATCAGTTTTTCAAAGGTTTTTTGGAATATCAAGAAAATTAAATTTTCAATATCTCTTGACAATATCGGAAAAATATGTTATATCTTAAACGGAAAGGGAAAATATGAATAAACAAGAATTTATAGAAAAATGGAGATTTTGAATTGAAGATACAGTTTTTAGAAAAAATTGCGGAATATTATAATGAAAAATATAATCTTAATACTTTTATAGATATATGCCATAAAGGAATATCTACTTATTATAGCATTAAAGGAAATTATATATATTTTAGTCAAGAATATGTTAAAAATCTATACAATAGACAAGATTTTAAAAAAAGAATAATAAATTTGAAAGAGATAAATCAAGCATATATATTTTGTATTTTACACGAAATTTATCACGCCATAGATTATAAATTTAATTCTAATAGATATAAACAAGATTTAAAAAATTTGAATTTATTAGAATATAATACAAATAGAATTTATCATAATTCTTTAAATTTTGAAATTAAAGCCGATAAATTTGCTAATAAAGAATTAAAAAAATGGATTAGAATTTTCAAAAAAAGTTGATTTAGCCCTTGACAAAGTTTAAAAAATATGTTATATCTTAACCGAAAGGAGAAAAGAAAAAATGAACGAAAATAAAGATTTAAAAAATATTTGCCAAAGTTGCGAAAGACAAGGAAAATGTTTTTTTGAAAGAAATAATTTAGTTTGTAAAAAGATTGTAGAAGCCGAAAAAGAATTAAATCAAAGAAAACAAGCCGATTTAGCTTTTGAAAAAGCAATTTGGCAAGGTAGATTATCAGAAAATCCTAAAGCCGAAAATTACGCAGGTAAATATATGTATATGGGAAAATCAGAAAACGGACAATACGATAACTTTAAAAATATTATAACAAGAAGATATGATGTATAAAAGAAAAAGAAGGCAATATACAAAAGTTAAGTGGCTTGTTAATCCGCAATCAATAAAAGCCGAGATTAAAAAAAATCCTATTCTTAAATCTTATTTAGGATATTGGATTAAATCATCAAGGGTTAGTGGTTGGGGTAGAAGTTGCGGATATATACAAATTGATACTTTTGCGGTTGATTGGAAAAATATCAGAAGAACTGATTATGCTGATTATAACGAAAGTATTTTTTCTTGTAAAATTTTACTTTCTGCTGAAAACGATTACTCAAAAAAAGGTTGGGAAGAAAAACATTTAGAAGAAATTAAAAAAATTGCCGAAAAATTTAATATAGAATTAAAAATTATAAATTAAGAAAGGAGATTATGAAAACTTTAAATTTTGAAATTGATGTAGAAAATGGAGATTTTTCTTGTAAATATTGTCAAGAAGCATTAAAATATTATAAAAAATTATTAAAAAGGCATAAAGGATATTACGGAACTGTTAATATAAAAAAACAAGAAAAAATAAAAGGAATAGTTTTACGACCTGATTATAATAGTAATGGAATTTTAAATCATTGGCATATTGATATTGAGGAATAGATTAAGGAGAGAGGATTATTTATATTTATTACCTCTCTCCGTTTTCTTAAAATAAAATGATTTATATTAAATATAAAACAAAATTTTTTAAAGAAAATGAAATTAACGCTTTAGAAAAAGGTTATAGATTAAAAGCAATTATAAGTGATATTAAAACTTATAGATTGAAAGCGATTATAAGAATAATAAAAAACGAATTAAAAACTACCTTAAAAAATTATCCCGAAATTGATATTTATATTGATACAAGATTTACAAGTAGAGTATTAGGAAGATTTTATATCTCTAATTTAAAAACTTTAAAGACTTATCCAAAAACAGAAAATCCTTTTATAGTGCTTTATAACTTTAACATTATAAAATCTTTTAATAATCCTGTTTATAGTTTAAAAGAAGTGCTTTTACACGAATTTTTACATTTTAAACAATGGTTATTGAATAAAGAATTAAAACACGATAGAATTTTAAAAGCGAGTGAAGATAAAAATATAAAGAATACTTATTATAAATTAAAAAGATTTGTTTAATGGAATTTATTTATAGAGTAGAAAATAAAGACGGACAAGGTTGTTATATGAACGAAATAGAAGAAATTAACTTTATATTGGCAAGGCATTTTGAAGAATATTATCCTACTCCAAAAGAAGATTTAGGAATTGAAAGAAATCCTAAATACAACGAAATTTGCGGATTTAAAGATATAAAACAAGCTGAAAATTGGTTTAATAATTACGAACTTTGGGAACTAAAAAAATTAGGATATGAATTAAAAAAAGTTAAAGTTAAAAAAATTACTGCTATTGGAGAAAAGCAAGTTTTAGCGATAAAATGATTAAAAATCTTACGAGGATTGATTTTAAGAGGGGTATAAGAAGGCAAGCTATATTATTATACCCTACATTTTTAGAATTATGAAAACTTATATAAATAAAAATTACGATTTACCGATATGTAAATTTAGGGGTAAAGTTTATGATGTTAAATACCCTTGTTATATCTCTTTAAAACTTGACGGAGAATTTACTTACCTTGTAAAACAAGGAGATAAAGTATATACCATAAATAAAAGCGAATACGGAAGATATAGAGAAGATTTTAATGCTTTAAATGAATTTAAGCAGTTAAAGGATATTCCTAACGGAATTTATTTAGCTGAATTGTATTTTGGAGAAGGAAGAACTAAAAAGGATTTTAATAATTTTTTACGAAATAAAACTAACGATAATTTGAATTTAGCGATTTGGGGTATTTTAGAATTAGAAGGAAAAAGAGGACTAACAACGGAAGATATTTTTAAAGTATTAGAAGAAATTAAAATAAAAACAAAAGACAAAGATTTTAAAAATTTTTCTGTTATTCCTTTTTGGAAAGTAAAAAATAAAATACAATTACAAAATTTAATACAAGAGTGGATTTTAGATAATGGATTTGAAGGATTAGTTATTAGAAATTTAATTGCGATTTGGAGAAACGGTCAATCAAATAATTTTATAAAAGTAAAAACGAAAGCGAGAGAAATAGGATATAAAAATATAAATGGAAACGAAATAAAATTTAGATTTGAAAAAGGAATTTGGATATGAAATATAACTTATTGAAACTCAAGGACTTACATAATGAAAACGCTTACAAAAAAAATTAAAAAAGTGTCTTTTGGACTTGACAAAAAAGTTTTTTTATGGTATATCTTAACCGAAAGGAGAAAACGATATGAAAAATAAATGCGGAAAAACAAGAGATATAAATAATCCTTACGAAATTTGGCAATCTTTTAACGGACAATGGGAGTGGAGAGTATTAAAAAAATATCAATCTCCTGAAAAAGAAAGACTAAATCCTTACGCAAGGTGGTATTGTGGGGTTAAAAGCCCTTTCACTTTTGGTAGTTTTGAATATGGAGATACTTATATCAAAGATATTGTAGAAAATGCGAGGTTAATAAAAGGTATTCCTGACTTAAATACTATTGATAGACCTAACGATAAAGAAAATATATTTTAAAATGATAAAGGGAAGGAAAGCGAATTTGATTATTAAAATACAATTACAAAGGCATTATAACGGATTATCTTATCAAGAAGTTTTAAATAGTGTTAAGGGATATAAAAATAAAAAAGCGGAAGAATTATTAACAATTTTAAAAAAAGAAAAAGATTAAATATGGTAAATGAAAAAGAAATAAAAAAAGTGCTATTCCAATTAAGGAAGTGTAAAAGAAAAACTAAAGTTAAATCTCCTGAAAGAAGGGAAATTAACAAAAGGATAAGAGAACTTAAACAAAAAATACAATATGATATTCCTGATACTGAAAAACAATCTTTAATAGAAGAAATTTATAAAATTAGACCTGAATATAAAGAATTAAAAATAAATTTATTAAAGTTTTCTACCGAGCAATTAAAAAAACATTTAAAGTTAATTAAAAGAAAGGAGAGTAAATGAGCATTTTTGATTTAGCGACTTTACAATTACAAAGAGAAGGTAAAGTATTTGCAAAAGATAATTTAAAACTTCTTATTGATAGAGCAATTACGATTAGAAAATTCTTTGACAATCAAGAGAGAAATAAAAAAGTATTGGAAAATAGATATAGAAAGGAGAGATAATGAAAATTGTTAATTATATTATTGCTTACGAAAGCGGAGAATTAAACAATGAAGATACCCTTAAATTATTCTCTAAATTGATTAAAAGCGGTCAATGTTGGTCTTTACAAGGTCATTATGGAAGAACTGCTAATGCTTTGATTGAAAGAGAATTGATTGACAAAAAAGGAAAAATAAATTGGGAATTATATAACGAATTAGTAGATAGATTATGAACGATAATATGGAAAACGAAATGGTAAATAGTTGGCTCTTTACTGCGGTAAGAGAAGGTATAGAAAGATTAGGATTAGAAGGTTGCCTTGAAAGTATAGAAAGTATAGTTAATCCTGTTTTAAGGTGGAAATTAAGGCAAGTTTTTGGAAATATTTTATTTAAAAAATGAAACATTTAATACTTACAATTCTTATAATTTTGGCTTTAGGTTATTTATATAACAATAATCCTACAAAAGACTTATGGAGAATTACTGCTTATTGTGGTTGTGAAAAATGTTGTGGAAAATATGCTGACGGAATAACTGCAAGCGGTAAAAAAGTTAAAGTAGGGTTTGTGGCTAATAATTGGTTGCCTTTTGGAACGAAAGTTAAAATAGAAGGATTAGGCATTTATATAGTAGAAGATAGAGGAAGTAAAAAATATTTTGGAACGAAGGAAGAAAAAAGAAAAGCATTAGATATTTACTTTGAAGAACACGAAGAAGCAAAAAGATTTGGGGTAAAATATTTAAGAGTAAAGATTTTAAAATGATAGAGCAATTTAAAAGAAACAAAACAAAATATAAAATAACTTGTAGTAAGTGCGGAAAAATAGAAATTATACAAGCTATAAATCCGATATTAACTGATAATTGTTTTGGTTGTATTTTAAAAGATTTAGAAGAAGAAAGAAAACGATTAAAAAAGGAGAAACAATGAACGATAGCCCTAAATACGATACTGATAAAACTCCTCTTGAAAATGCCCTTGCGAAAGCAGAATATTACGAAAGCATAGGAGATAAAGAAAATGCGGAAAAAATGCTTAACTTGGCTCAAAAGTTTGAAGAAACTTTAAAGAAAAATAGGGAAGTTAAAACTGATTTAAAAAAATATGAAGAAAGAGAGGAATAAATGAAAAAAGATTTTTTGGTAATGGAAGATAAAACAGAAATTATTGACATTGAAGGAAGATACTTTTGTAGTCATTGTGCGGAAGAAATCAGAAACGATTACGAAGTGAACGAGAATTGCCCTCATTGTGATTACCTTTTTATTAACATAATCCCTGTTGAAAATTTAAAGGCGGTGTAAATTGTCAGATTTAGATATTAAAGTAAAAGAATTTTTAGCTGATTGTAAAAGGATTAAAGAATTAAAAGGCATTTTTAAGGATTTAGACTTATGTTTTCCTTACGCTGATGAAGAAAGACAGAAAAAAATTGATGAAGGAATTGCTAAAACGGAAAACGAAATCAAAACTCTTACAGAAAATCTACATAAATTTACAAAAGAAGAATTTAGTTTAATCTATAATAAATTTGAAATAATCCTCTTACAAGTTTGTCCTTTTTGTAGTGGATATATCATAAAATATTCTAATGAAATATTTTGTGGAAAGTGTAAATATTTATTTTATGAAGAATAGAAAGGAGAAGAATTTATGGGTTTTATTAAGCAGTTAGATTTGTTTATACAAGATTATAGTGAGAACGAAG
Source organism: Promethearchaeota archaeon (assembly GCA_016840545.1). GTDB lineage: Archaea > Asgardarchaeota > Lokiarchaeia > Sigyniarchaeales > SOKP01 > SOKP01. Next base: position 134 of record JAEOSD010000030.1, on the reverse strand, counting down.
AAGAATATTATAAATTGCTTAATGAAATTGATTATTATTTACATAGTAAAAAAATTCCTAAATCAGAAAAAGCGAGAGAGATTTTAAGAAAATTTATCCCTGTTGAAGATTATTTAAAAACAATTTTAGAAGCG
>JAEOSD010000029.1 GCA_016840545.1 Promethearchaeota archaeon | reverse complement strand
ATTTAAGAAGAAATATAATGGCTTTAACATTAGAAATCTAATTATTAAGCAAAATAAAATTTGGAAAAGTTTAGTTCCAAAAGAGGTATTTAATTTAATGACTGAATTTAACGGAATTCAAAGAATTAAACAGTTGTATAATATACAGAAGTAAGTATGAATAAATCAAACTATTTAGAAATTGATGGAGCTTTTGGAGAGGGAGGGGGTTCAATTTTACGTTTAAGTGCTGGATTTTCAGTATTGTTCAACCAACCAATAAGAATTAAAAATATTAGAGCTAATCGTACAAAACCTGGTTTAAGGCTACAACATCTTATTGGTCTACAAACTTTAGCTAATTTGACAGGGAGTAAATTGAAGGCTTTGGATGGTGAATGTAAAATTGGTACTCGAGAACTTATATTTAAGCCAGATTTAAATATTCAAGACAAAATAAAAATTAACGTTAATACCGCAGCTAGTATTGGTCTATTACTTCAACCAATTCAAATTGCAAGCTTGAATTTTATGAATACAGCACAAATCGAAATTTTTATTAATGGAGGCGGCATATTTGGTAAATGGGCGCCGAGTTTAAATTATCTAATGAATGTAACATACCAGATTTTCAAAAAAAGTGGATTAAGTATATCAATTGATATAAACAAATATGGTTTTTATCCAAAAGGTGGTGCGTCAACTAAATGTACAATTTTTCCACCAAAAGCTATGTTAAAACCATTAAACCTAAAGGAATTAGGGACTATTGATTTAATTGAAGGTGAAATAATATTATCAAATCAATTAAAGCAAAGTGGTAGAAATATTGGAGAGAGGATTAAAAAATCAATAAATTTAGAATTAAGAAATTATCTAAAAACTGAAACAGATATAAAGTATGAATATGTGGATGCAACTAGTCCTGGTGTGGGTCTTTGTCTCTGGGCACGTTCAGATACAGGAGCTATTATATCTTCAGGAACTATTTTAGGTGAGAGAAATATCACTTCAGAAAAATTAGGAAAAATTGCGTCAAAAGAAATTTTAAAATATATCACAAAAGATATACCTGTTGATAATCATTTAAGTGACCAATTAATACCTCTAATAGCTTATAATAAAGAGCCATCATCTCTTAGGGTGCTTGAAATTACTAACCATACTAAAACTAATTTAGAATTAATGAACCTCTTTACCCAGAGAAGTTATGAAATTATTAAGGAAAAAAATTCTTACATAATTGAATTAAATTGATGATTAAGGATTAAAAAAAAAAAAAGGTTTTTTGAAGTTAAATCGGAATTTTTTCTTGGGCAATAGCAGGTGTTCCAATTCCGAAATAACCTTTTGTTCTAAATGAGGTTGCAAACGAAGCAAGAGTCCACATACCTAGAAGATTCTCAGGATTATCGAATCTAAGAATGCTTGCATCAGTATAATCATTATAGCTTTCAATAGCTATGCCATTCTTAATAGTAAATTTCTTTCGTTGTTCTAATGCATTTATAATTAGTTCCTCAGCCTTTATTTGTCGAACGATACTATATATAGGATCTAGTAAAAAAACCTTTAAATCTTCTGAGACATAAGTATTAGTTCTAACAGCAAATCCCCTCTTTTCAATATAACTAACAGTAACTATATTGGGAGCGGTTTCTAAAGCAATGGCACTTCCTTTCTTATCACAAACGATATAGTTGAAATAACAAGTAAGACTAGAGGTTATTACTGAAATAAAATCTTTCGCAGTTCGACAAGTTTCAAATGCAATCCTAGATTTCAATGACGTGGGAACTCCAAATTCAGCAAACGCCCACGATTGAATTAAATTCTGAGTACATGAAACTCTCCTATTTTTACCTATTACTAAAGATGATGCCCCCATTCTTAATGAGAATACTTCATTTTTTCCAGAGACTTTATGATATACCCATGCAAAGGTAGGGAAAAACGCAAGGCCAAAATCCATTGTTTGACCATGTACGATATTCCGCCTTGAATTCTTAACTACAAAACCCGTACATGCCCCAATGTTTTGTTGAGAAATCTGTAAAGGAATTAAAATTCCATAATATACGTCTAAAAAGACATGCTGAAGTAATATTTCATAATAAGTCAATCCTGTAGCATCAGCAATTCCCAACATTTCTGTATAGTATGGCTCGGGTATTTCATATTGAGAAGCAAAATAAAGAATAAGTTGAAAATCAAGATTATATGCATCAATAAAATAATCGATTAAATTATCAAATGCAATAATTTGGGAAGCTAAATATTGCCCAGTTAAATATCCTAGCGTATAATAGTCTAAGGCTTGAATATACAAGTACTTTTGATTATCTCCTCGCCATTCAGCAAAAGAATAATCTGAATCTCGACATGAGGTATCTAAAGATATATCATTATGATCATAATTCCGCATGCTAGTATCTGCTACAGATACGACTCCAAAAGCAACCCCCATAAGAAAAATGGTTGTAATGAATAAACCTATAACTTTTTTAGCAGAACTTTTCATATAAACCCAACCTAATCTGTTATTAGTTTCAAATTATCTCTAAACCTTATTATAAAGGTTAAAAGATTTAAAAATAGTATATCTTAAACTATAAAAAATACGCAATTTTTTTCCCTTAAAATATTTAACAGCAAAAATAGTGAAATACTAATATTATATTTATTGGAGATTTGAATGCTAAAGAAATGGCTAAAAGAAAAAAACAAAGATTAATAAAACCTTAAACTATTGTATATTTAATACGGGTTCCCTTGGTCGATTTGCTAAATTCAATAAGAATTGACGAATCGTATACAACCCAGAAATCGTAAAAATATCGTAAAATATGTCATCGACTACCAGATGTCCGAGATGTGGGAATGAAGTTCGCGCAGATTTTTTTGTGTGTGCTTTTTGTGGTAAACGCTTAAGAATTGAAAGGATTGAAAATTTTTCATTTTTTAAACGAATTGAAACTGAGTGGACTACTCCTGATCGATGGTATACTATCCTTTTATGGTTATTTATAAAACCTAACAAAGCATTTTGGAGTATTAATCATCGCAGAAAATCTGCTCCAGGCTATTTTATATTACTATTTAATGCATTACTTTTTGGAGTCATGGGGATAGCATATTTCTCTCATTTCAATATACAGGATATACCTCCACTAGATTTTAGAATTTTTATTTATAATTTAGTAATCTTTTTAGCTTTCTTCATCTTTGGGTTTGCCTACTTTTTCATTTTTGGATTTATTTTAATATGGTTATTCACAAAGGGAGCAAACTATGCAGTTGGTTTTTCAGAAAAATTAGAATCCTTTTTTGGGGGGTCAGAAAGAGAAGAATATAGTGAAGCAGAAATGAGTGTATTCAGTATTTATAAAGGAGGTACTTTACATCAGCAACAGGCATTTAAATATAAAATGATGTTTTGCTCATTTGCTCCTTTCTTATTAATTAATCTTATTGAAATTATCATTATTTTAGCAGGTTTTCCGACCGTACCCATAAATGTATTAGGTTTATTTAATCCAACTATATTTAGTCAAATTTTTAATTCTTCGACATGGACAGTATTACATTTTATTGATGCTGTTACAATCGCGATATGGATTCCGATATTAGTCGCACTTTCTATCAGAGAATTATCAAACTCATCAACAACTCGTGTTTTATTATCCTCTCTAATTATAGGGATATTAGTGGCAGTTATATTCTTTTTTTTACGCCCAACATTTTGAGGATAAATTTATTAACTCTAAATCTTCTTTTTATATAATTACTAACAATTAAATCATTAAATAGTTAGATGTCTGAAGAGAAGGATAAAAAATCGATTCTCTATTCCAATATTGAATCAGATCTATATTCAATCATTAATACAATATTAAATCTTTATAAGAAATATCAGAATGGAATTTTGAATGAAAATTTCTTTCAAAAGTCTATTAAGAATAGTATGAATGAGCTTTTGAAAATTAATTTTCTATTAAATGAACATAATATAATACTCTCTGAGCTACTGGATAACATGAATTTTACTAAAAGATACTATGAAGCAATTGATATAATAAATAACCTATCCGCTCTAAATTTTCCAGACAGCTTTTTAATAAAAAGTAGTAAGGAAATACCCCAGTATAATAAAACTATAAGTTCTTCTATGCTGGAGCTTCCGGGAGTCACAGCACAAATTACATCTTCTTTTATAACATTATTGGATGCCTTAAAATTAGATGCACTAAATAATAAAGATGTAATCATGAAATTATTTGAAGATTTAAAAAAAAATCTAAATAGATTCCCTGGTTTAGAGTTAATTCAAATTAAATTCGAAAATCTTTATAAATTTGTTTTAGATAATTATCAGAAGTTTTCTAAAAATAAGGAATTTAGAGATTTAATAGGGGATGATCTATACAAATTATATCATGAATTTCAAAATAAATTGAATTTGAAAGGGTAAATAAAATAATAAAATTAATTAACTTGTTATAATTTTATATCATATTAATTTAAAAGTCAGGTCTCAATAATAAGAAACGAAAGGGAGCTTAATTGCCACGACCAGGATTAAGATCGAAAGCACAAGCAAGAAAAAAATTAAAAACTCCAGGTAATCGGAATACTACCCATTACTGGAGAAAAAAACCTAATAAAGCTCACTGTGCGATTTGTAAAAAACCTCTTCAATCAATTCCGAGATTAAGACCAACTGAAATGAAGAAAACAAACCTAACTTCTAGAAGAGCTAATAGAATGGAGAGCGGACGATATTGTGCTCAATGTTTGCAAATTTTAATTAAAGATACAATTTGGCAACTATAGACTTCTTTTTTAAAAATATTGTTTCTTTTCAATTTTAATTCTTAGTTCATATTTTAAAAGGTTAATTGATGTGATTCTTACAATTACAGGATTTCATGGAACGGGAAAATCTACAATTGGAAAATTAATTGCTGAATCTCTTGGAATTACCTATTATTCAACTGGTGAAGCGTTTCGAGAACTTGCAAAGGAGAAAGAAATGACACTAGCAGAATTTACTGAATTCGTTGAGAATCACCCAGACGTAGATCTTGAATTGGATGAAAAAATCATACAAGTAGCAAAAAAGGATAATATTATAATAGATAGTCAGCTTAGTGGATTCCTTCTTAAAGATATAGCCGATTTTAAAATACATTTAGTTTGCCCCATCGACATTAGAGTTAAAAGAATGGCAGGAAGAGATCAGACTTCGTATAAAGCAAAACTAAAAGAAACTACTTTAAGAGAAGAGTCAGAGTTGGAACGTTTCAAGAAACTTTATAATATTGATTTAAATAATATTAAGGAAGTAAATGAAACATTTGATTTGATTATAAATACAGAAAACCTGACTATAGAAGAAGTTTTAAAACTAATACTGTTAAAATTGAAAGAATACTATTAAGCCTTAAATTACACAAATCATAAAAGATTTATTTTTAGCATAATTTCTTAATTTACAAAAGAATGTTTATCTTTACTGAAGTCTAAATTCAGTATCGATAAATGAATAAAAAATAATTTGGTGACGAATTATATGAGTGTTTATGATATTGGAAGAGTTTGTGTAAAAACTATGGGAAGAGAAGCGGGAAACTACTGTGTTGTAGTAGATATCATCGATAAAAACTATCTCATAATTGATGGTTTGAACATCCGAAGAAGAAGAGTTAATTACAAGCATATTGAACCAATACCTGAGCTAGTTGAAATTAAAAAAGGTGCTAAACATGAAGACGTCGAAGTTGCTATTAAAAAAGCTAAATTAGATAAAAAGATGAAAGAGATAGTTCAAATTCCTAAATAACAAATTATTCTGAAATTTACTAAATAAATTCTATTTTATGCAAGCGTAGCGTAGCCTGGTAACGCGCTGGCTTGGAGAGGAAAAAAGAACCAATTTCTACCCCCATTTAGCCAGTGTGGGCAACCACTCGGGGGTTCGAATCCCTCCGCTTGCGTTTTTTTAAATTATTTTTCTTCTTTAATTATAATCTAAACATCAGGAAATTCCAGAGACTTTGCTTTACCGCCACCCATCATCTGGCCCATTCCACCAGAAGCTTGAGTTTGTAACTTGAAAATTCTTTGTATCAAAGTATTTATCCCAAGACTACAAAGAAAATACCAAGCGGTAAAACCGATCCATCCATGAGCAGGGAAAATTTGAATTGCCTCACCATAAAAAGCTTCTGTCCAGGGAGCTATACTTCCTGTACTAGCTGCTAATATGCCACCTATAAATGGAATATCATTAGCATTCATGGCGGTTAACGCGATAGGTACTCCTCCAAAAAATGTGTTTACAATCCCAAAAATTATAATCATGGGTAAGAATGTAATACATGTTGGTTTCAGCCTCTGTAGTGCCATTTTTTGTTGACTCTGCTTAAACATTTCATCTTTGCGTTCCCATTTCTTCCGGAATTTTCTATACCGTTCAGGATCTACTTCTGCGAGCTCTATGATCTTTTCTTTTTCTTCATTATGTGCTTTCATTTGAACTTGTTTTCTATTTATTTCATCAGTATCGACTAGCCATTTGGTTAATCCCATACTTATTAAAGCTGTGGTTGTTGCAAGTAACAATACAGCTATCATTGCACCCGGTGGTGTTCCTATCCAATCTAAAAATGGATCTTGAAAAACAGTTAGCAACATAATTAATTTAAAATATATACATTACTATTTTAAATTTTTTAAATTGATTAGGTTAATAAATAATTGGTTATCTGAATAAAATATTCCTGAATTTTTTACCTCATATTAATTATGGATTTAAACGTTAAAAATGTTTATTAAAACATTGAAAGAGTAAATTTGCTCTAATTTAATCCAATCCAAGGAAACTCCTCATTCCAGGGTATTGCATTGCAGCGGCCTCTTTAGCGATAGTTTCGGAATATTGGTGCACGATTCCTATTGCTATTAGAAGTCCGGTGCCAGACGTTAATGCGCCCAGTGAATCTGCGAAAAAGCTCATACCAGCTATTATAATTCCATTTAAAATTACTAACGTAGGAATATATCGCTTTAAAATCCTTTCAATTATTCTTTCTGAACTCCTAAAACCAGGTACTTGCATACCTGAATCAATGATTTGTCCTGCTATATCACGTGGTGCTAATCCTGAGACTTCTACCCATAGACGGCCGAGCATCACACATAGGAAAATGAATATGGCAAGATATATAACTGCTCTTAGAGGGTCATTTAAAACCGCCTCAATTCCTTGAGGAGGAGAAAGATAATATAATAATCCACCAGTTGGAATTAGATAATTACCTTGGGCAGTTTCTGGGGATGGATCAAAAGTACCCAATAAATTTAACCAAAAATTAGTACTTGGATTACGCAATGCAGATTCTGGACCAGCAAGTAACTGCCCAAAAAATAAAAAATTCGCGTACAATGCATTTACCAATATTACCGGAATATTAGATACATATAATAACTTCATCGGATATTTTCCTTTAAAACCTCGATAGCCTCTATAAGTAAGCGGTATCTCCACCCTAGTTGATTCAAGCCAAATAACAATTACAAATATAATTAATGTTGTAATTCCTCCTAACATTGAAGGTAATTGACCTCCTCTATAAACTAAAGAGCCTGTATCTAAATCTGGATTAGTGAAAGACTCAAAAAGAGCAACAACTATCCCTCTTGCTCCTTGTGGTGTGTTTAATCCAACAAAACTGAAACAATTCCAAAATATTTGTCCAGCGACTCCTGCAGCTATGAATAAAGAAACTCCGCTTCCTAAACCCCATCCTTTTTGTAATAATTCATCTAATAATATAATAACAACACCAGCGAATAATAACTGCAGAAATAAAAACGCTTGAGTAGCAATCCCTAAACCTTCTCCAAAAGCTCCACCCCATATATAAGCTAATGCATTAAATACTGTTAAAATCATAGCCATCACTTTTTGTGAACCACTAAACATTGCTCTATCATAGGGATCACTCATATCTACATTAATAATCTTTGAACCTAAGAGTAATTGCATTACAAGTCCCGCGGTTACTATTGGACCTATTCCTAATTCTGTTAAAGTTCCTCTTTGACTGGCTAGAATAACTCTTAACCAATAATAATAATCAGTAGTTTTCTCAAGTTCCACGCCATATAAAGGAATATTGGAGAGTATAAGGTAAATAATAAGAACAACGGCTGTCCAAATTATTTTTTCTTTGAAACTTACCTCTCTTTGGGGCTGTTTTAGCTCAGGCATTACCCGTACAAATGGAGAGAAAAATTTAAGAAACTTCCCTGTCATGGTTTATCCGCATTATCTGATTTTTAAGGAATCCAATTTATGTTTAAATTTAACTTTCATATTTTATGAATGTAAATAATAAAAAATTAAGTTTTAAAAAAAGTTTTTGATTCAAAAGCGAATTTTATACGCCTTTTTCTAGTTAAAGTAATTTAATCATTACAATGCTTTTTATTAGAATAATTTAAAAAATAATTAAAAAAAAGTTAGGTACTTAATTAGATTCTGTAATTGTTAAAATAGTGAGCCAATACCCGTGGGCTCTTCTTCTTCAGGTTCCTCTTCTTTTTTCTTTTCTTCTTTCTTTTTTGTGGTTTCTCCTCCAGCAGGAGCAGCCATTACTGGCATAGCACCAGCAGATTTTACAATTTCACCAATATTTGCCTCTTTTAGTCCAGCAATAAGTTTAGCGATCTCTGTTTTATCAACTTTTACACCTGCCGCGGTTAATATTTTTTCTACATTTGCTTCTGTAATTTTTTTATCTGCCTTATGTAATAATAAAGCAGCGTAAATACTTTCCATAATATTTTACCTCTATTTTATATTAATTTAAATTTAGATTTTAATTTTTACTTTATCCAAATAAACCTCCAATACCTACCTCTTCTTCTTCCTCTTCTTCAACGTCTTCTTCAACCTTTGAAGCTTGTTCGGCAGGGATTTGAATGCCCTCCCCAAAAATTATTGCATTTAAGGTATTTGCCTCAGATATGGCTTTAAGAATATAATCATTTGTCATATCATCAAAATAAATTGGCATTTCAAAAAGAATTGCTAATGCTTCTCTATAACCTCTAACAAGATTTTGTTTAATTTGTTGTGTATCAACGTATAAAATTTCTTCCGGTATTATCTCTCCATCACTCCACGCATAATGGATTTTAATTAAAGATTCGATGGGTTTAACCCCTAATTTCTTTAACACTGCGGCTTGCTTAACATCAACGATCTCTCCCGCTTTGTGGGTTCTTGTATCGTCTCTTATCCAGATTGTATCATTCTGTATTCTTGTAGGTAACTTTAAGGTCATATTTAATTCTGAAATGACCTGACCCGTAGGTAATCCTGTATCCCCTGCGAGAACCCATATGTCTACTGGAGTTATTTCATCGGGTTTTGCAGGTACCATCCATTCGTTTTCATTAAAAATCTTCTTTAGTTCAAAAATATCCATATTTGTAAAGCATAACGCTGATTGCCCTGGAATGTTTTCTGCAAACTCTTCTAAATTTGCTTTATTTGATTCAGCTTTATATTGTTCAATTGCTCTTAATTGTAGATTTTTTTTCGACATTCGAATAATTGCTTTTCCTCTAAGGATTTTTCGAGTTTCTTGAATTTGTCTATCATTTAGATGTGCTACATCTATTACAACAATATTTTTATAGTCTTTAAATAAATCAACTAAATGGTTTACTTCCTCTCTTTTCCACTTTGGAATCTCCTTTTGTCCAATCACTTTTTTACACCTCTATAGACTTTAGATATTGCTCATCAATTTTTACAGGACGTCCCATTGTAGTTTTCAAAAACATAGATTTAATATTATTATATTTATGAGGCATTTGGTCGGCGATATAACTAACCACAGTTTTTAAATTCTCAAGAATCTTTTCTTTTTCCATAGACTTCTTTCCAATTTTCAATTGTACTTGTGGATTCTTCTTCAATTGAATTCTAATAACTTTTAAGTACCTTTCAATGGCAGTTTTTAGATCTTCTGTAGTGGATATTACTCCATATCCACTAGGAAAAGGTTTTGGCATTTTACCAAGTGGACCTAAAAAACGAGCAAGATATCGAGCTAGATTTGGCATTATCTTATCTTCTACGATAAAATAGTCGTATCTCTTGACAAATTTTTTCTTGTATTTTTTCTCTTCATTATTTATACTTACTAAACCATCTTGATCAAGAGTATCCAACCCTAACTTTTTTGCTTCTAAGAGAATTTCATCAGATGCTATAACACATACATTTGGCTTCTCTAAATTTACAATGTTATTAGGCAACACGATTTCTTTGTCAATTCTTTGTTTAGGATCATTTAAATTCAGATCTTTCAGGTTGATTATGCAATCTATACTTTCATCAAACTTTCTAGCCTTATTTTTGAAGCCTTCTTTCTTAATAACTGAAAAATCGATAGCAACGTTTAAAGATTTTCTTAATAATTTATCATCTACTTTCATAATTTACATCTCCTCCTTAAATTTGTCATCATATTCTCCATTTTCAATTCTTTTTTGAATAACTCGTGGATCCTCTCCTTCAACGGTAACTCCTATAGATAATGCAGCACCTAACACTGTTTTCATGGTAGCTTTAAATGTTTTATCCAAAAAAATATCTTTTTTAGCATTGGCAACTGTTTTCACCTGCTCTAATGTTAAATTTCCGATCTTGTTCTCTGAAGATGAAGAACTACCTTTCTCAACGCCTAATTCTTTTAGAAGAAGAGATGCGGTACTTGGAGTCTCAACAAAAATTTCAAACTGCTTCGTTTCTGGATCACATTCAATCCTAACTGGAACGGTTAAGCCCTTGAAAATCATCGTTTTCTCATTAACCGCATCGACAACATCCTTTATATTAATACCAGTTGGACCTACAGCAGGACCTTTACCAAAAAACCACTAAAGCGATGCGCTTTATGTTATCGGCGGTCCCCCTGATGCGCTTCCACCTGTTACAAGTGCTTTTACGACAATTTTTCCTTTTGTACTCATCTCTATACCACTTCTATATTTATTCATAATTCAAAACATTTTTAAAAGGATAAGAACGCTAAATTAAAAAGTATGATATTTAATTCCATCTCGATATCTATCATATATCGAAACCGCTTTAATTTGCGTCCTAAGTCCTTTAGAAGTATATTTTGAACTTAGTGAATAGAGAAATGAATAAAAGTTAAAAAATTTTATTAAAACTACTAGAAATAAAGTTAATTAAATTTTTAAAATCGACAACATAATCTTCTACCATAATCTAAATTGTTTTTCAAGTATTCATCCGATAAAATCTGCATAATTTGGTCATAATCCAGATTTGTATTGAAATTGCTATTTATTTCTTTAACAATATCCTCAACTTCTTTTCCAGGAATAACAATTAATCTGAAAATTTCCTGTTTAATTTCTTCAGTTATTTGTTCCATAATATCTGATTCCTTAGTTAAATAAATCTAATCTTTAATTTTTAGAAATTTTCGGTTACGATAACTTATATTCTTTATTTAATAAAGAATAACTTCTTATAAAAATGTTAATCTTAGTTTAATCTTCCTCTAAAATTACCTCGTGAGTAATTTTTCCAATTTTCTCAATTGAGGCTTCAATTACATCTCCTGGAATGATAGATCCTATTCCACTAGGCGTACCTGTTGCAATAATATCTCCTCTTTTTAATGTTATAAAGCTTGAAATATATTCTAATACCACTGGGATTTTAAATAACATATGTTTAGTATTTGATAATTGCTTTACAACTCCATTAACTTTTAATTGAATTACTAAATCATCTGGATTTTCAATTTCACTGCATGGAGCAATTCTTGGACCTATAGGACCAAAAGTGTCAAAATTCTTACTCCGATACCATGGTAAATGAATATTTCTATCATTCTTTTGCATATTTCTAGCAGTTATATCAAGAAAAATCGTATATCCTTGAATGTAATCAAATGCAGATCTAGCTTTTATATTTTTACAAGTTTGAAAAATTATAAAGGCAAGTTCTACTTCATAATCAACTCGATTAAGATTTTCGTTTTCAAATAAAATTTTTGGATAAATTATTGGTTGGTTATCAGTAACTAATGTGTTAAGTGTTTTCACAAAAAATACAGGCTCTGTTGGAATGGGAGCGTTTGTCTCTTGAATATGATCTAAATAATTCCTCCCTAAACATATAATTTTTGTAGGGTTTATTTCAATATTTCCAATTTTTACCATTTAATTAACCTCCTCTTCTAGAATTACTTTATTGGTTAAAGTTCCTATTTTTTCGATACTAGTTTCTATTAAATCTCCTGGATGTATAGGGCCAATGCCAGCAGGAGTGCCAGTAGCAATAATGTCACCTGGTTCTAGTGTAAAAAACTTTGAAATATATTCCAAAAGTTCAGGAACTTTAAATAATAAATGTTTTGTGTTGGATGACTGTTTAACCTCTCCATTTACTCTTAATTCGATATTGAGATTGTGGGGATCCTTTATTTCATTAACTTCCTTTATTACAGGACCAATAGGGCCAAAAGTGTCAAAAGATTTAGAACGAAACCAAGGTAATTTTGAAACAATATCTTTAGCCTGCATTTTTCTTGCAGTAACATCGTTAAAAACGGTGTAGCCAAGGATATGTTCATAAGCATTATCTTGACTTACATATTTACACTTTTCTTTTACAATAAAAGCTAATTCTGCTTCATAATCGATTCTGTTATATTTACGATTATTATATAACCATTTGGGATAAATAATTGGGTCTTTATCAAATATTAAACAGTTTGGAGTCTTTGGAAATAACACAGGCTCTTTAGGTATATCTAATTTAGTTTCTTCAATATGATCCATATAATTTGTACCAACGCAAATTATTTTACTAGGATTAATATCTTTATCTCCAAATTTCATAACTTCAATTATCTCCCTAAAAATAATTTACTTGAAAAATAAGAACCTATTAATCTTTCATATTAGAAGAAAAAACACATATATGCACTTAAATAACGTTTAAATTTTAAAGATAATTACTTTTCAGATAATTATAATTAGTATCAAAAATATATTTTATAGATTAACCATATAGTTAATTGATTAGTATGAGTGGAAGGGATTCTAAATTAACTAAAAAAATTGCAGCTTCAGCTATATTTATAGCTATCGGGTTGGCTTTAGCAGTCCCAAATCCATTTATTTATATTCAAATTATCGGGGCCAAAATCTACCCTTTTGCTCATATGATAAATGCTATGACAGGCGTTCTATTAGGCTTATTATTCTCTGCTAGTACTGCATTAGGATTAGCAACTTTAAGGTTTGTATTAGCGTTAGGCTCGCCCTATGCTTTTCCAGGACATTTATCAGGAGCTATTATTGTTGGTTTAACAGCTTACTACTTACAAAAGAAGATTCCTCAAAAGATAGACTTAGCAGCCTTAACCGAACCAATTGGAACGGTTTTTTTAGGGGCAACTATTGCTTATTTAATTGGACCATTAATCGGCTTGTCACCAAATTGGGACGTAATATTATTGTTTGGTTATTGGGGTTCTTGGGCATTAAGTAGTATACTTGGTTGTGTTTTCGGATATATAATTATAAAAGCTTTAAAAAAAGCAGGAATTTCAAGAGAAGATTTTATTTAATCTAAAATCACCTTAAATTGTATTTCTATGACTCTATTTAAAGAATTAGATTATTCAATGATTATTGGGCATCATTTTCTTTTGTATGGTGAAATAAATACAGGAAAGACACAATTTACCGCAAATTTCGTTAAATACCTTATAGAATCTAAAAATATAAATCCCAAAGAAATTACCATTTTGGAATTTGGACCAAAATTTAAAATTATTAATAATATTAAGATTGGAGGACGTATTCAAGATTATTATTTCAAAAGTCTTCTATGTATCAACATAAACGCCGAAGGAGAAATTATTCCCCCAAGATTAAACGCAGGAACTAAAGAAGAACTTTTTGAAAATTTATGTCAAAATTATAAAAAAACCTCCAAAATGCTAGCACTTTATAGTAAAGACCCTACCCCTTATTTGATAATTAATGATATTTCAATTTATCTTCATTTAGGAAGTAAGCATAAATTAATCACGGTATTAAATAAATCTAAAACCTTTTTAGGTAATAGTTATTATGGAAAATCAATAAAGAGTACAATATCTAAGCTTCTTTCTGTAATAGAAAAAAAGAAAATTGAATTCCTAATCAAAAATATTGAATTTTCTGTCTTTAGTGGTTAAAAATTTTTATAAACGGAACGTTATCTCCCTTTGAAATTATAGAAAGTTGATTAAATTGGCAATTTTTAAGTAGACTCTTGAAGAATACAATTAGAACTTAACAAATATAAAATTTTTGGACCATCTGTACGAATTTCACAAAATTGAACTATTTTTATAAAAAATTAGGGATAAACTTAAATTTTTAACAAAAATCTCTTATAATATTAACTTTAATGATTTCGCGATGAAAAATGAATGAGATTAAAGAATTTTCACCAATGAAAGATGGATTAAATTATAAATATTATATTAATGGAAAATGGAACGTATCCGAATCAGGTGACGTTATTGCTATCTATAATCCTTATAGTAATGAATTGATTGGATATGTTCAGGGTTGTAGTAAAAAAGATGCTGATGAAGTGATTAATTCTGCTAAAGAAAATGTAGATTGCTGGGAAAATACACCATTAGAAGAAAGGGTGAATGTGTTAAGAAGAGCAGCAGATTTAATGCTCAAATGGGCTGAACCTATAGGGAGAATTCTAATGCAAGAAATAGGAAAACCGCTAAAGAGTGCTATTTCAGAAATTAGGAGAACAGCAGACATTTTTTATGCCACAGCGGATGCGGGATCTCAAATTGTTGGTGAAACAATTATGGGAGATTCATTCAAAGGTTTCACTAAAGATAAGATCTCAATGACTTATAGAGTCCCCTTAGGAGTTATATTATGTATAGGACCATTTAATTATCCGTTTAATTTAACTGGTTCAAAAATTGCTCCAGCACTGGTGGCTGGTAATAGTGTTATTATGAAACCACCAAGTGAAGGAGCTATAACACCACTATATTTGGGGGTAATTTTAGAAAAAGCAGGTATTCCTCCAGGTGTATTTAATATCATTACTGGACGTGGTTCAGAAATTGGAGATTATTTAACAGGACATCCAAAAATAGATATGATAAGTTTTACAGGATCTTCAGAAACCGGGAGACATCTCGCTAAAGTAGCAGGAATGAAACCATTATTATTAGAATTAGGTGGAAAAGATGCCGCTATAGTTCTTGATGATGCTGATTTAGAATTAACTACTAAAGCGATTGTAAAAGGGGCATTTTCTTTTAGTGGTCAGAGATGCACCGCAGTTAAAAGAGTTTTACCAATGCCTAGAATTGCGGATTTATTAGTAGAAAAAGTTACCAAAGAAGTAATGAGTTTAAGCATTGGTGATCCAGCAGAAAATAAGGTAATAGGACCTCTAATAAATTCAAAAAGATGTGACTTCGTCCAAGGATTAATTGATGATGCTTTGAGTAAGGGAGCTACTTTAAAGTGTGGAAATAGAAGAGAAGGGAATATAATGTGGCCGACTATTCTTGATAATGTGACAATAGATATGCGGATTGCATGGGAGGAACCCTTTGGTCCCGTATTGCCTTTTATTCGTATTCGCAGTGCTGAAGAAGCTATAGAAATTTCAAACAAATCAGAGTACGGATTACAAGGGATGATTTTTACCAACAATATTGATCTCGCTTTTAATATTGCACAAGAATTAGAAGTTGGAACAGTACAAATAAATGGTCAGAGTGAGAGAGGTCCCGATCATTTTCCGTTTTTAGGAACCAAATCCTCTGGATTGGGGACTCAAGGTATAAAATATTCAATAGAGGCGATGAGTCGCCCTAAAGTTGTGGTTATGAATTTAAGTGAGAAAGGAAAATTAATTCATGAATGTAGGGGGTAGATAATTAAAATGGCTAGTTTAAAAGATAAAATATTATTCATCACAGGCGCAAGCCGAGGTATAGGTAAAACCATTGCCATTAGGGCTGCTCAAGATGGTGCAAAAATTGCTGTAGTGGCCAAAACCGCGGAACCACATCCTAAATTATCTGGTACAGTGTATACTGCCGTGGATGAAATCCGAGAAGCAGGAGGTAGAGGACTTGCCTGTATCGCAGATATTAGGTTTGAAGAACAGGTTCAAGCTGCAGTTGATGCAACAATTAATGAGTTTGGTGGTATCGATATATTGGTAAATGACGCAAGTGCTATTAGTCTAACACCTACGTTAGAAACCTCAATGAAAAAGTTTGATTTAATGTTTTCAGTTAATGTTCGTGGTACGTTTTTATGTTCAAAACTTTGTATTCCGCATTTAAAAAAGTCAGATAACCCTCATATCCTCAATCTTTCTCCACCATTAAATATGGATCCAAAATGGTTTGCTAATCATGTCGCTTATACCATCTCTAAATATGGAATGAGTATGTGTGTATTAGGTATAGCTGAAGAATTTAAAAAAGATGGAATCGCTGTAAATAGTTTATGGCCTCGTACAGCTATTGCGACAGCTGCCGTTAAAAACTTATTAGGTGGAAAGGCCGCGGTTAACTATTCCAGAAAACCAGAAATTGTTGCCGATGCAGCATATTTCATACTAACAAAACCTAGTAGAGAATGTACAGGGAACTTCTTTATAGATGACGAAGTTTTAATGGAGCATGGAATTACAGATTTAGGAAAGTATTCAGTTGTTTCCGGTTCTAAACTTATTCCAGACTTTTTTCTTTATGGTGGTGGACAGACTTAACTTTTTTTTCTGAATTCAAGTAAAAGATAAATTATTTCAAATAGTTTACTTAATTTCCTATTTAATTAGTTACTAAATTTAATAATAATTGTAAATTTAAAAATCAATAATTGTAATTAAAATTAATAATTGAGTGAAATAAATTTGAAAAGGATAGTTCTTTTTGGACCTCCTGGAGCGGGAAAAGGCACATTTTCAGGACAAATCAAGCAAGCTTTACCAGAGATAATTCATGTTAGTACAGGGGATATATTTCGTGAAAACTTGAAAAATGAAACACCCATAGGTTTGAGAGCTAAAAAATATATGGATAGAGGAGAACTGGTACCTGATGATGTCGTCATTGAAATGGTAAAAGATCGATTAAACAAAGAGGATGTTAAAAAGGAAGGATTTGTCTTAGACGGATTTCCACGAACTTTATCTCAAGCAGAAGCCCTATCGAATATAACTGAGATAGATTATGTGATATTGTTAGAAGTTGATGAGGATATTATAATAAAAAGGATACTAGGAAGATATTCGTGCCCAAATTGTGAGGAAATCTATAATAAATATTTTATGAAACCGAAAAAAGAAGGAATATGTGATAAGTGCGGGGCTTTGATAAAATTTGAACAAAGAAGCGATGATAACGAGGAAACTTTAAGAAATCGGCTAAATGTATATAAACAAAACGCTAATCCTATTCTTGATTATTATAGGAGCAAAGGAAAACTAAAAGACATTAATTATGAAAAGAAATTAACGGAAAAAGATATTATAAAAGTACTAGAACTATAAATTTATTTTTCTTATTTTTCTTTAGATAATATAATGACATACAATATTTGTATCCCAATTCCGATTAAATCCAACAACTTAGGAGAAATTAAAGTAGTAGTTGATAGAGCCTTGCTATTCAATCCTGAGTTTATTGAACTTAGGTTTGATTTTATTGATACGTTTCAGAATATAACACCAGATTTTGTTGAGAGTTTGAAAAATTTTATTAAAAATAAAAGTAATCTCATTTTAACGTTCAGACACCATTCTGAAGGAGGACAAATCAAAATTGATGAGCATGAAAGATTAAAAATTTTAAAAGTGTTAATGGATAGTCAACCAGACTTTTTTGATATAGAAATGAATTCAGATATAGAAACTCTTAGCAATATTATAAGTTTATCTTATATGAAAAAAGTAAATTTAATCTTTTCCTATCATAATTTTGAAAAAACTCTTACAAATGAAATGGCGAAAGAGATAATTTTAAGATTTGAAGAACGAATAATTAAAAAGGAACTAAATGAATTTGACATTTTGGGTAAAAGTATATATAAGCTTATTTTTACAGCTCAAAATTTTGAAGATAATTTAATTCCGTTAGAACTTTGTAAAGAATTTTCAAAAAATAACAAAAACATAATTTCCTTTTGTATGGGTGAATTAGGGATATTATCAAGAATATTGAGCGTAAAATTAGGTTCATTTCTAACGTATGCTGCATTGGAAGAACCAACAGCATCAGGACAAATAAAAATTAATACACTCCAACAAATGTATAAATTATTGTTTAATAATTAGCTTAATTTTTAAAATATTAAACAAATACTGAAAATTAAAATATCTATAACCTATATTGAATTATATGGTTGTTCATTTCGCATTTTTATTTCATATATATCAACCACCAGTACAGATTCCGCCCGTAATTAAACAAATTGTAAATGAATCGTATAAGCCTATAATGTATGCGCTTAATAGCCACCCACAAGCAAAGATTACATTAAATATTAACGGCACATTAACAGAACAACTTTATGATTTTGGTTATGAGGATTTAATTAAATCCATTAACGTACTTGCATCAAGAGGTCAAATAGAATTTACAGGATCAGGAAAATTTCATCCTTTACTCCCCTTAATTCCCGAACCAGAAATTAAACGCCAAATTAAGCTTAACAATGAGACAAATCACCACTTTTTTGGAAAATTCTATAATCCTCGAGGATTTTTTCCACCAGAAATGGCAATTTCTGAGGAGGTTATTGATACAGTAAAAAAATTAGGTTTTAATTGGATAATTCTAAGTGGTATCGCAAATACATTACCCGAATTCCCTACAAGCTTTATATCTCAGCATCGAAACGGTCTAAATTTAATTTTCCGTGATGATTATATTTCAATTGACTGTGCTTTTGATAAAATTAATAATATCGATTCATTCATTTCCAGACTTTATTATAAGCACACCTCAGAGGATTATTATGTCATTCTTGCTATGGATGGCGAAACTTTTGGACATCACGTCAAACATGCGATCAATAATTTTTTAATCCCCCTCTTTGAGAGTGTACCTCATAGAAATGATATTAAAATATGCACCATTTCTGAAATTGTTGAACGTTTTCCAAAAGGAACCAGGCAAACTCCTCGAGCGTCTAGCTGGTCAACAATGCCATATGATATAGCTCATGATGTACCTTTTCCTCTCTGGTTCGATCCTAAAAATGAAATCCATAGAGAACAACACCGCTTCTTTATGTATGCCCTAACTTTAATTCATTTATCTGCGAAATATCGAGAAAGTATGGACGAAGAGAGAAAAAGGATATTTGATAATGCCCGAAATTTACTTGATCGGGGAATTCATTCATGCTCACAGTGGTGGGCCTCGAAACGACCATGGTATTCTTCTGATATGATACTTCGTGGATTAAATGAAGTATTAATGGCAAGCGTTAACGCAAAAAGAAGCATACCAGATAATATCCCCGATATTAAAGAAGCTATAGAATTAATTATGAAAGATATGTTAAAAGCTCAGAATAAAATAGTATTGACATTATAATTTTTTTAGAATTGAAAAAATAAGAAAAATAAATTAATAATTATTTTTATTGGCTTTTATCAAAGATATTCCCGCAACTGCCACATTTTATACGCTTTCTTCACATAAGCAAATAATTTTTACCTATTTTATAAACAGGAGCACCTTGCATGGAATAGTAAAGCACTTGGGTTTTATCTGGCTCTTCATGTAGCTTTCGAGGGTTCTCCTCTCCACACTGAGAGCATCTAAATCTTTTATATACGTCTGTCATGATATTTTTTTGATAATTATTTTTTATAAAATAGTAAGATTTTTTGAATTTAAATATGGTTATTTCAATAAATTTTCATTATATTATCTTTAATTTTTAAGCTAAACCAAACATCATTCATTTATCTTAGTTTTGGTTATAATTTCATGAACAATCTCGATTATTTCCTTATTTGTAGTATCGATTGTGATATCTGCAACAGACCTATATAACGGTTCTCTATATTGCAAAATATTTTCAATTTCCTTCTTAGGATTTTCTTTATCTACTAACGGTCTCTTCTTTTTGCCATTCCTCATTATTCTGTTATAAATTTCATCTGTGGTTGCTGTGAGCAAAATAATATAACATTTTTTTTTTAAATTTCTGATATTTTTTTCATTTAAGATAACACCCCCACCACATGAAACAACTGTTTTCTTTAAGTTTGAAGCATTTTTACAAGCATCTTTTTCATAGCGTCTAAAGATTAGTTCTCCTTCTTCCTTGAAAATCTTATTTATGGATTTACCAGCCATTTTAACAACCATTTGATCAGTCTCTATAAATTGATAATCGTTTCCTAACTGTTTTACTAACTCTTTACCGATTATTGTCTTACCCGTTGCCATAAAACCAATCAGGGCAATAGAATTCTTAGTCATAATTCATTCAGTTATTTAATATACTTTTTGAATAAGTTAGATTAAGCTTTATTAATCTTTAGTAAAACCATGCTTTTCTAAAGCTCCTTTCATTAACCCAATATAATTTCCTGAGATATATGCTAAAAAATTAAACTCATCAGGATTTAACTCATTATCTTTAACATATTTAGAATCTGAATGAGTAGCCACCATTTCTCCAAAATAACACACGTGTGAACCCAATTTAATTCGATTAATCACCTTACATTCCACATTCCATGGAAATTCTTTTATCATAGGAACTTGAACAATAGAGGCTTGCTCTTTTGTCAAATTTAATTCTTTCCATTTATTCACATTTCTTCCTGAACGCGTGCCACAATAATCAATTTCTTTTAATTGGTCAATCGTTGGATAATTGATTACGAATTCACTGTGTTTTTCAATTAGGTGGTAAGAATGACGTTTGGGTTGTATTGAGATAACAACAATGGGGGGTTCTAAGCACACCTTACCAACATATGCTAGAGTAATTAAATTTGCTTCATCTCCTTTTCCTACGGAAATAACTGCTGCAGGCATAGGAAAAACGGTAATTCCAGGATTTAGAGTCACTTTTTTCATTTTCAAATTTCCTTCTTATTTTATCTTGATATTAGCTAAATAATTATAAATTAATTTTATCCTTAAACATATTAATAGTTATTAATTTATAGATTAATTTGCAAATGTCAGTAAGAAATTTTATTACAGCTCGTACTAAAATATTATGTGTTATTGGGCACCCAATTAAGCATAGCATGAGCCCCATTATGCATAATGCCGCTATCCAGGATCTTGGTCTGGACTATTTATATATAGGTTTTGATGTTCCATCTAATAAACTTAAAGAAGCTATAAAAGGATTAAAGACTCTTAACATACAAGGAATAAATGTTACTCTTCCACATAAAGAAAAAGCGATAAAATTTATTGATAAGGTTGATGAAATTGCTCAAAAAATCGGAGCTATAAATACAATAAAAAATGAAGATGGGTTCTTAATCGGGAGAAATACAGATGCAGAAGGAGCTAAAAAGGCTCTATTAGATGCTGGGTGTGAAATTACTGGAAAAAATGTTGTTCTAATTGGAGCAGGAGGAGCTGCGAAAGCTATTTCTTATTCTTTAGCATCTGATACTAATAAAACTACGATAATTAATCGAAGCGAAGATCGAGCTAAAAAATTAGTAAGAGAATTGAAAAGCAAAATGGATTTAAATATTGAATTTAAGAAGTATAGCGAAATTATATTGAAAGAGGAAATAATTAATGCTGACATATTAATAAATGCTACTCCGGTAGGTATGTTTTCAACGATAGATATATCACCTGTTTCAAAAAAGGCTTTACATAGGGATTTATTTGTTTTTGATTTAATATATAATCCTTTAGAAACTCAATTAATAAAGGATTCAAAGGAAATTGGTTGTCAAACGCTTAGTGGTTTAGATATGCTAGTTAATCAAGGAGCGTTAGCATTTGAATGGTGGACAAATAGAAAACCTAATTTAGAATTAATGAAATTAAGAATAATTGAATATCTTGGGATGAAATAATGTTAGGGAAAAATTTAACAATAATAGGTGGCTCAGGAGGTATGGGTAGAGTTTTTACTAGATATTTCAAAAAACATGGTTTTAATATAATACTTTTTGCTCGTGATGAAGAAAAGCTAGAACAAACAGCAAATGAACTAAATGTAAAATATAAATTAAAACTTAAAGAAAGCGTTAAAGATGCTGATATGGTAATGGTATCAGTACCTATTACGTCCACAGTAGATGTAATAAAAGAAGCTGTCCCTCTATTGAAACCAAATTCATTAATTTTTGATATTACATCATTAAAACATGATATAATTAAAGTATATGAAGAGATTAAGAACAAATATTCCGTAAATTGCCTTTCACTTCATCCTATGTTTGGTCCAGGAATAAAAGACATGAGGAATTATGTTATGCTTGTATTAAGAGTAGGTGGTACAACAAATTACAATGAAATCGTAAGTAATTTATTAGATTTATTCAAATCTGATGGTTTAGTTATTAAGGAAACCACACCAGAAATACATGATAAAAAGATAGCAATGACATTAGGAGTACCACATATGTTTAACATTCTTTTTTTAAATCTTTTAAGAAGATTGAATGAACCACTAAACGAATTAACAAAATATACCGGAACAACATTTTTGCTTCAAAAAGTTTTCGCAGAAAGCATTATTCAAAGAGAAATGGAAATGT
>JAEOSD010000028.1 GCA_016840545.1 Promethearchaeota archaeon | reverse complement strand
ATTTCTTTTAATAATTTTATATATAATAAGAATATACTAAAAGATTGTCATGACATCAAAAAAATTTTTATCTAATAAAAGAACCGCTCAACAAACAATCTCAATTTCCCCAGCGTTAAAAGAATGGATTGAAAGATATGTCAATGTGAATAGGAAAAAAAATCCCAAAGATTCTAGATTCGGTAGTATCTCCTCTTTCTATAATTATATTATGGAAAAGAATATGGAAATCCTTGAACATGGTAAAACACTTGATGATTTTAAGAGATTTGTGGATAGTAGAACTAGAAACTTCTTTGACCGCATCACTTTCAGAGGTGTGCTTCCCTTTCATGAGGATATAGTTAGAACACACAGATATAACCACTTGAATTTTAAGAGGATGACAAGTTTTCTATTTGCTGTGAGGAATTTATATCTTGAAGATGTAGAACCCAATGATTACAATAAACTTATGGAAAATTTTCAAATACTGAAAAATTTTTTCATAGAAAATAATATAGTAAAAGAAACACGGTTGGAACTCGTTGCTAAGGGAGATTCAAGATATCCAAAAGCTATATTTGAATTCATTGGAAACTATAAAAATTTATTCTGGGAAAATTGTAAATTAAATGCTGCTGTATTTGGGATTATAGGAGCAAAAATTACTGATGTTATTTATTCAGATAAAGATCTATATTGTAGATTTAACCTTGATGGTACTGATTTAATCTTTAGGAAAGATTTAGCTAAAAAAGAGCGGATTAAGCTAGTAAATGATAATATGAACCTTTTAATAAATTATAGGCAAATCATTAATGATACAGACTTCTATTTATGGATGAAATTGGCTGAAGATAAAGGGATTTATATTAATTTTAATAGTAAGGATACACAGAAACAATGGATAGAATTAATATCTGATGAAAAAAAGGAGTTCGGGGAAACAACTGATATTTCATTAGATCTTCTAAAATTCTTTGAAAGATTGCATTGGATTGATATAGAGAGCGAAAAAGATTTAAGTTTTAGATTTAGATTATCAGAAGAAAAAAATCATGAAGAACTACAATTTCTGCTAAATCTCCTTTCAAAATATTCAAAAATAACTCAACTAAACGGAAAATACAATTTAGAAGAGATTATTACTTCTTAATAGAACTATTTGGAAATTTTAAAGAACATTACTTAATTACATATTTTATCCACAATTCATTATATTATTATTAAAATCATTTTTAAGATTTTGATTTAAAATGGAACATTTTGATTATGAAAGTTTAGGGCTGAAATGTGGTTTAGAAATCCATCAACAATTAGATACTGAAAAAAAATTATTTTGTAGATGTCCCACTGTACTTCAAGGTACAAGGGAACCAGATTTTACAATTAAACGATATATGAGACCTGTGTTGGGAGAGATGGGCACATTTGATAAGGCTATGCTGACAGAATACGAAAAAGGAATGAATATAGTTTATGAGGGATATAATGATGTTATTTGTACTTATGAACTAGACGATACACCTCCTTTTTCATGTAATGAGGAAGCTCGAAAAATCGCTTTACAAATTGCGTTACTTGTAAATGCTAATATTATTGAAGAGATGCATGTATGCAGAAAAAATTATCTGGATGGGAGTGTTCCAAGTGGATTTCAGAGAACAATGATCCTCGGAACTGATGGCTATATAACTTTAGAAAGTGGAAAAAAGATTAGAATAGATATATTAAGTCTGGAAGAGGAGGCTGCTAGGAGGATAAAAACTGAAAACAAAACTAATTATTTTCGGTTAGATAGATTAGGAATCCCATTGATAGAAGTTACTACTAAACCAGATATATCT
Organism: Promethearchaeota archaeon; assembly: GCA_016840545.1. GTDB lineage: Archaea > Asgardarchaeota > Lokiarchaeia > Sigyniarchaeales > SOKP01 > SOKP01. Next base: position 21,375 of record JAEOSD010000028.1, on the reverse strand, counting down.
CATCCTGATGAATGTAAAGAATGTGCTGAAAGGATAGGGTTATTATTCTGGTCGACCAAAGTAAAGAAAGTTTTAGGTTCTATTCGTCAAGATGTTAACGTTAGCATTAAATCTGGTACACGAATTGAAATAAAAGGAGTCCAAAAATTAAGCTGGATACCATTATTAATTAATAATGAAATTTCTCGTCAAATTAAATTAATTGAAATTAAAAACGAATTAGCTAAAAGAAAAATAAGTTCAGATAATATTACTGAAGATTTTACAGATTTATCAGAAACAATAAAAAATTTAAAATCAAATTTTATTTCACAGGGATTAAAATCTGGAAAGAAATTATACGGGATTAACTTCAAAGGATTCAAAGGAGTTTTTGGAAAGGAATTAATGAAAAACTATAGGTTTGGAACAGAAGTAAGTAGTAAAGTAAAAATTCTTACTGGATTAAAAGGAATCATACATTCTGATGAGGATCTCGAAAATTACGGTTTTTCTAAAGAAGAAACTGAAAAATTTAGCAAATTTTTAAAATCTAATCCAAATGATTGCTTTGTATTAGTTCTAGGTATAGAAAAAAACGTAAATAAAGCAATAAAGGTAATTATCAAAAGAGTTAAAAATGCTTTTGAAGGAGTGCCCCCAGAGACAAGAAAAGCTCTTGAAGACGGAACGACAGAATTTTTAAGGGAATTACATGGTGGAGCAAGATTATATCCGGATACAGATTCTAAAGCAATAATTAATAAAAGTAGTGAAATCGAAGAAATTAAAAACATTTTACCAAGGTACCCCTGGGAAGTCATTAAAGAATATTCGAAAAAATACAATACTGAGGAACGTATGATAAAAGAGTTAATTTTTGATGGCAATTTAGCCTTATTTGAAAAATTAATAAAAATTTATCCTGAAAATCCTACAATAATATTTACTACACTTTTAGAAACTACCACAGCATTAAGACGTGATGGAAAAGATATAGCTATAATTTCCGATCAAGATTATATGGAACTCTTTCAAGAATTAAAGTATAAAAATATTGGCAAAGAAGCTATTGAAGAAATTATGGCTACTAAAGCGGATTTTCCTGACTTATCTATAAAGCAAATAAAAGAAAAACTTGATATTGAAAGCATTTCAACAGAAGAATTAGAGAAGATTATTCGAAAAATTCTAGAAAAAAATATTCATATAATAAAAGAAAGGGAAATAAGAGCATTAGGACCATTAATGGGAGAGATCATGAAGGAAGTTAGAGGTAAAATAGATGGAGCTATAGTCTCTAAAGAATTAAAAAATCAATTAGAAAAGAAATTGAAGGAGCTGAAATAAATGGAAGACCAATTAAAAGGTTACAGAGGAAAAGCTAAGGAATTCCTTAAAAAACACAAAATTAACATCTGGGATATTATTGCGTTAAAAACAAAAAAAACCAAATTAGAAGGGATATTATTACCTCGATATGAACATTCTGCTCCAAATCTAATAGAAATAAAACTTGAAAATAATTATAATATCGGAATTAATATTAATGAAATTACTGAAATAGCAAAAATCGGGAAAAGAGAAGCAAAGTACAAAATCCCAGAAAAAACATTCCCTAAAAACGACCTATTGCCAAGAGTTAAATTACTTGGCACAGGTGGAACGGTTGCTTCGAGATTAGATTATACTACTGGAGCAGTTATACCATCATTTACTCCAGGTGAGCTATTCAGTTCTGTCCCAGAATTAGCAGAAATATGTAATCTTGAATGTGAATTAGTATTTGAAATATTATCTGAAAATATGAAACCAGAATACTGGCAAAAGTTAGCAGATAAAGTCAAGCAAGCCGCAAATTCAGGAATAGAAGGGGTTATCATTGGACATGGAACAGATACGATGTCGATCACAAGTGCCGCATTATCGTTCATGTTAAAGGATCTATCAATTCCAGTGGTTCTAGTAGGCAGTCAACGCAGTTCTGATCGTCCCTCTTCTGACGCTGCTCTGAATCTAATAAACGCTGCTACTGTTGCTACATCTGATATAGCAGAAGTTGTCGTAACAATGTTAGGATCACCTTCACATGATTATGGTTTAATTCATAGAGGAACTCTCGTAAGAAAAATGCATTCATCTGTCAGAGATACTTTTCGAACTATAAACGATATCCCATTAGGAATGGTTCGAAATAGACAAATTAAAATGTTTAAAAAAGATTATAGAAAGAAAGATAAGCTAGAAACAATAGCTCTCACGAAATTTGAAAAGAAAATCGCCATAATCTATTCATATCCCGGTGTTGAGGATGAATTAATTGATTTTTATATAGATAATGGATATAAAGGAATTGTATTGGCTGGGACTGGATTAGGTCATGTGAGTACCAATATTTATAAATCAATTGAAAGAGCGACTCAAGAGGGATTAACTATTCTGATGACAACTCAGACATTACATGGTTTTGTTGGTATGGATGTATATTCCACTGGGAGAGAATTACAAAATTTAGGAGTAATTCCCGGAAAGAACCTTCTACCTGAAGTCGCTTACGTAAAATTAGGTTGGGTCTTAGGACAAACTAATGATAAAAAGCAAATAAAAGAATTATTACTTCTTAACATAGCTGGTGAATTTATAGAGAGAGAAATTCCAATCGCATTTAATTATAATATCGATGAACTATTAGAAAAAGGAAAATTATAAACTTCTTTTACCATTTTATCATAAAAATATTTAGAGAATGAGAAAAACAATAAAAAATTTAAACTTTCAATAATTACAAAAAAGTAATTTACTATTATCAGTGAATTATATGGGAAAACGGATATTAGCACAAAGAAAAGGACATGGAAACTTATGGGCACGTTCTCCAAGTCATCGACATGCAGGGGCAATTAAATATCGCCCATTCAAAGAGAAGGAAAAATTATTCAAATTCAAAGTAATAGAATTAATTCATTCACCTGGCAGGGGTGCTCCAGTAGCAAAAATCCAATATGAAGATGGTGTAAAAGGATTATGGCTACCACCCGAAGGTATCTATGAGGGTGGAGAATTCTTGCAATCTAAGACAGGCTATGGTCAAGAAGTATCAGTTGGAAATGTTTTTCCACTTAAGAAAATTCCTATAGGTACTCTTGTATTTAATGTCGAGGGAACACCTCAGGATGGAGGTAAATTTGCGAGAGCTTCTGGAGTTGCGGCAATTGTAAAAAACAAATCTAAAGGCAATGTAGAACTGCTATTCCGTTCGAAAAAAACGAAATGGTTCAATGAAAATTGTCTATGCACGGTAGGAGTTGTCGCTGGAGGTGGAAGAACAGATAAACCCTTTTTAAAGGCTGGTAATAAATTCCATTATGTAAGATCAAAAGCTAAAAAATGGCCTATCGTTAGAGGTGTAGCTATGGTTGCCGCATCTCATCCCTTCGGAGGTGGCGCTAAGCAATCCCCTCATAAACCTACAACTACTTCACGCAATGCCCCTCCTGGAAGAAAGGTTGGGCAGATTGCGGCTCGTCGAACCGGATATAGAAAATAGGGATTCTTTATAATTTTTTTATAATTCTTAATTAATCTAAATTTAATATACAAATTCAAGATAATTGCTTTTTTTCTTGATATCCTTTTATATATACTAAGTATTTCACTATTTTAAGATTTAAAGATTATTGGTTAATGTGTTTGTGTTTTTGGTATCTTTAATATCTTCTGGGGGCCTTAATTAAGTAAAAAAATATTATTATTGACCCTTAAAATTTAAGGTTATGTTTTTTAACAATTCTTTATATCTAGAACGTAATGTTACCTCTGTAACACCAATTATTCGAGAAATATCTTTTTGACTTACCTTTACATTTCTAAGTTTTGAAACTAGATACAAAGAACCAGCACATAACCCTTTTGGATCTTTGCCAGATATTGATCTCTTATTGATGTAATTCTGTAATACGCGCATTGCTTCTTTTTCAATCTCAATTCCTAAATTTAAATCAGCAGAATAACGAGGTATTAATGATACAGGATCTATGTGAGAAATTCTTAAATTTAATTCCCTTACTAAAATTTTATAACATTTTTTTACGATATTATCGCTTATTGAAGCTTCATCCAATATTTCCTGAAGCGTTATTGGCACTCTCTCATCCTTACATGCATAGTAAGCACAAGCAGCAACCATACCATTAATAGATCTCCCCCTTAATAATTGTCTTTTAAATACCTCCTTATATAACCTGACTGCTGATTTTTTTACTCTCTCTGGAAAATTTAAATTTCCTCCAATTCTCTTCAATTCAGTAATAGCCATAAGCATATTTCGTTTTTCCCAAGATAGATGTGTATTCCATTTTGCTGCCCTTCTTAAATCTGGATTTTTAATCTTTGTTCTATCGATTACAGTACTTAAACCAATATCAGGCATTAAAATTGACATTGGTGAACCCGTTCTCTCTTTTTTATCCTTCTCGTGTTTTGAATATGCCCGAATACCACTATGATTTATATCTAAACCCCTTTCTCCAACAACTAACCCACATTGCTTACAAACAGTTTCTCCTCTTTCTTGACTAATAATTGTAGCCCCTCCACATTCAGGGCAAGTATTAGAAACAATATCTATTTCAACAACCATATTATTAAAACCTCAACCATATCCCTTAATTATCCATAAATTTTTTTTGTCGCTTTTTTCATAGGACTTTGATAACAAATTTTTCTTTTTACACACACAAATTTGTTTTGTTATGATCAAATCTAGATTTTTTTATATTTAAATGTTATGGTAGTATCTATAAATTTATAAACAAAGCTTTTTAATTTTTTTTTTTACAACAAACTGAGATTTATCGTTATAATAAATTATAGTATTATTTAGGTATTAATAAAATGCAGAAAAAATAGCAAAATAACTTTTGCTAACTGTGATTTCACAAACAATAGAAGATCTTAATTTTACCACATTTTCATTTTATTCACACGAATTCTTTGATTTTGTCGCATTTTTATAAAAAAATCTTTTTCAGAAAATATTAAATATTTGTGGTTATACTAAAGTGTTGTTAGGAATAGTTTAGTGGTAAAAATTTTTTTTGTTCATAATATCCTCTAAAAAGGTGAATAATAAATCACTAAGGCACCACATAAGTCTAATAACAGGGAAAAGGGTAAAGAGAAAGATTTAGATAAATTACAAAAGGAAATGTATAATAAAGAACAAATAAGAAAAGAAGATAAGAGAGATGATATTAGGAATTCACTTACTGATCATGAAATAGAAAATCTTGATTTAGAGAGTGAATTAGGAAAAAAACTAATATATTTATATGAACAACAAACGGAAAAACATGCCGTTTGGCGGAGTAATGTTACAGAAGCATTTAAAAAATGGTTAAGAGGAGAAAAAATTTATACTCGTGAAAAAGAGCGTATATCACTTTATGTTTCAGAAGAAACTAAAAATGAATGGCAAGATTTTATTAATCAAAACAAGGAGGAATTTCCCACTTTTTCCGAACTTATAAGACAGGGTGTAAAATCATTTATCGATGATTCAGAAAAAGGAAAGAGTAATCTCTCAAAATTAAATCAACACACAATCTCTAATATCTCTCATGCGTTAAAAGAACCACTTACATCAATAAAAGGATATTCCCAATTTTTATTTGAAAATGAAAGCTATAAGGAAAAATTAAGTGAAGACGTACAAGATAAGCTCAAAAACATATTAGAGCAGAGCAACCTTCTTGAGAATAGAATAATTAGTTTTTTAGATAATATAAAAATTCAAAATCACGAATATGATATCTTATTAATTGAAGATGATTTAGCAACAATTCGATTAATCACAAGTTATTTTGATAGCAAAGGATATATTTGTAAGGGTGTTGTTAGCGGTTCAAAAGGTTTGGAAGAATTAGGTAGAGCACAGCCGAAAGTAATTCTATTAGATATAATTCTCCCTGATTTAAGTGGTTATGATATCTGTAAAACTATAAAATCAGACAAGGAATTTAGGAAAATTCCCACTTTCTTTTTAACAGCAATTTCTGGCTCAGAAGTTGAAAAGCATTTAAAAGAAACAAATGCAGATGGATATATTTTAAAACCTTTTAATTTTTCTGATTTTGGAATAATTTTTGAGATACTAAGAGCTAGATAAAGTACTACTTCTATCTTCCTTACTCATAGCCGGTTATAAAATTTACATTATCCATATTTTATTTTTATAACTAAAAATGAAAAAACATAAATTTGGTAAAAAATTAATTTTTATCTGTTAATCAGTTTTATGTTTTAAACATTTTTTACAAAAATATCATAAATTGATACATAGTGATAATTTTGTCTGGACAGGAAATTCAAGAGAATAATCATAAAGATAAGGAAAATAATAATGTTCCCTTAATGACAGATGGAGAAATTGAAAATCTTGATATATCGAGTCAAAAAGTAAAGAAACTTATGGAAAAATATCAAAAAGAGACAGATAAATATGCAGTTTGGCGTGGTAATATAACAGAAGCATTTAAAAGATGGTTGAAAGGGGAAAAAATATATGACCGAGATAAAGAAAGAATTTCTCTTTATGTTTCTGAAGATACTAAAGACGATTGGCAAACATTTATCAATCATAATAAAGAAACATATAATACCATCTCAAAACTTATTCGTGATTCTGTTGATTATTTTATACAAGAAAAATCTAGTATTTTAAGTAATGGATTGAATAAACTGGATAACGAAGCTCTTGCGAATCTCTCTCATGCATTAAAAGAACCATTGACCTCAATAAAAGGCTTTTCGCAATTATTATTAGAAAATTATCAAAGTGAATTAGATGAAAATATATTAACAACTATTCAGAACATCTTTGATCAGTCACTTCTTCTTGAAAACCGAATCATAAATATATTAGATAATATAAAAACCGAAACTACTCAATATGATATTTTACTTATTGAAGATGATTTAGCAACTATAAGATTACTAACAAGTTATTTTGAAAGTAAAGGATATAGTTGTCAAGGAGTGGTAAGTGGCACTAAAGCAATCGAAGAATTAAGAAATAATATTCCAAAATTAATCTTATTGGATATTATTCTTCCGGATTATAGTGGTTATGAAATTAGTAAAATGATTAAATCTGATGGCAAATTAAAAAATATCCCTATATTTCTTTTAACTGCTATTCCTGGTTCTGAGGTTAAAAAACATTTGGAAGAAACTATGGCAGACGGTTTTATTCTAAAACCATTTGACTTTTCTGATTTTGAAATTATTTTTCAATATTTATGATTAGAAAAAATTTGATATTTTCATATTTTATAATAATAAATACCTAAATAGAAGATTTCTTATATAATATATATTTTATCTTACTAGATATTAATATCCTTAAAATGAATGGGCTATTGGCGCAGTCAGGTAGCGCAACCGGCTCTTAACCGGCAGGTCGGGGGTTCAAAAATTCGATTAGAATCTCTCTAATGGTTGAAAATCCCCTATAGCCCGCATATTTTAAATTTAATGAATTCACCTATTATTTTTAAATCTAGAATTCCTATTTATTCTAAAAATTAAACAGTTTTTTCGTAAGTCATAATTCACATATAACGGAATTTTATTTATTCTTGACTGTAAGATTGATAATTCCATAGAAATACTGCTTATTATATTATCTGGAGTAAAGAGTTTCATTATAATGAAATTCTTTTTTTAAAAATTAAACGCAGACGGAGGGACTCGAACCCCCGAGCGCTTACGCGCACCGGCTTACTTGAGTGATATACTACTCAAGGCCGGCGTCTTACCAGCTAGGCTACGTCTGCGTATTAAAGATGATAGATATCTTTTTAACCTAATTAGACTTTTAGTATTAAAATAGATTATATTTAATATAATAAATCTTTTTTTATTCTTCTCTTTAACAACGGAGAGCTTAGGCGTTATTTAGGGAAAAATATAAATTTTATAATACATTTAACCATAATTGAGATGGTGTTAAAATGAGTGGTACAAAAGATTTTAGATATCTAATACCACAGCGAATTTTTGATGAGATTACTCAAAAAGCCGCTGAAGAATATCCTTTTATTATACATTTTTGGATATTTGCTGATAGAAAAGAAAATTTTGGTATTGTAAGTAAGTTTATAGTTAATACAGATCTACGTAAGACTAAAGCTCATGTGAAACCAAGAAGTTGGATGCGTTATAAAAAATCAAAAATTTATAATATGCGTAAATTCAAACAAGAGCTTGGTGTTGATATTGTATGGCAAGCGCATGTCCATCCTACAGGATCGGAAAAGCTCCATGCCATCGACAAGAGAATACTGAAGTATTTATCAAATGGAGTCATGATAATTGTTATACCCCCTGTTCCAGATAAGGGGCAAGAGGCCCATTTAGTTGGCTGGTATTATGATAAGAGATATACTAAAAAACCAATTATAGAGAAGATGGTTTTTGAGATAATCTCTGAATAGACAAGATTGAAAAAATCTTCATTTTCACTTATTTTTTTAAAGTTTTTAAATTTAATCAATGATTAATGGTAAATTTAAAAAGTTTCCTAATTTTTGATTCTATAATCTTTTTACTAGTCAAAGGAATTAATTATATCACTAATGTAATTAAAAAGGCGTAAAAATATGGACGAAATATCAAAAGTAAGTAGTAAAGTCGAGGATATAGCCCCAAAAAGAGAAAATTTTCTTCAAGTTGATATAATTAAAGCCACTATGATCTTTTTAGTAATATTTGATCACACTATTCCTTGGTTATATAAAGATTATATGGGAGTTGCTTTATGGGAGCGAATATCTATACCTGTGTTTTTGGTAATATTAGGATTTAATGCAGGACATTCATTTAGGCAAAAGGGACAAAAAAGTTTAAAAGAGCTCTATTCTCGAAGCTATTTTAAACGAAAATTCTGGCGTTATATTTTTCCTTTTTTAATTTTATACTTGTTATCAACCATAATTGGTTTAGCTATAAATGGTTTTGATTTAGTCGCCTTAACTCAATATCAACCCCGATGGGATGATACACATCTTTTTATTGGAATATTACCTTTTTGGGGCCCAGGAAACTGGTTTTTACCTATACTGTTTGCTTCTATTTTGCTCTTACCCGTATTATATAAAGGCTTTTCGGGTAAATTAGTATGGCGAATACTCACTCTTATAGCCTGCTTCATAATTGAAATAACAATTCAATTAATATTTTTCTTCTATGTTTATTTACCATCTCCACTTCCATCTCCATTTCCAACTTGGGAAGCATATTATAATTATTTGCATACATATATGTGGGTTGCGACGAGTCCATTATTCATGCTTTCTGCCATTGGATTAGGAATGTGGTTTTCTAAAAATCATAATATATTAGCCAAACAAAACCTATTCATGTGGATTTTATTTCCATTAAGCCTCCTTTATCTTATAGGATATCAATTTTTTGACTTTAGTTTTCCATTCATACGAGGTGATTATAATTTATTGGTATTTCCTTACTCTGCTTTTCTATTTCTAATAGTGATGAAAGTCTTACCTAAAAAAAGCGATAATTTGTTCACAAAAGCTATTTCTATTATCGGAAAATCGACCTATCACATCCTCTTAACCCAAATTCTCTATTTCGCAATAGTATTTTCTATATATGGAGATCATTACTGTGCTAGTCTTATTGGAATTAATCCTTCTAATGTTAGGATATGCTTTTTATATTTGTTAATTAATTGGGGATATTGCATTCCTTTAGGTGTATTATGGTGGTACGCAGAAGACAAAATTCGAAATTATCGAAAAAGATAAAACTCAATTAAACTACTTTTTTCTGAATAAAAAAGATTGAAGCCAATTTGGTTTTCCTAAAAGAATTTTTTCATTAATTCTATTTCATTTTAAATGAGATTAGTAAATTTAAAAGGATTAATAAGCGCAAATGGAGGGATTTGAACCCTCGAGTCCATCGGACACCGGTTTAGCAGACCGGCGCTCTACCAAGCTAAGCGACATTTGCTTTATAACTCTATTTAATTAATAACATAGAAAAATTTTAATACTTTTTGGATTAAATATTATGTTTTATCATCTTTCATACCTAATTCATGCTTTTTAGACCAATAACCTCTAGAAGGTTAAGAGTGCAAATAAAAAATAAAAAATAAAAAATAATTAATGTTTTGAATAATTAAACACAAATAAAATTAAAATCATAATCAATACAAAATATAGGAAAATAAGGGCCCGTGGTCTAGTGGTTATGACGTCGCGCTTACACCGCGAAGGTCCGGAGTTCAATCCTCCGCGGGCCCACCATTCTTTTTTAATTATTTGTTAATTTTTTAATATTTGTTGGTCTTATAGCGCTTAATTTGCAATTTTTTAAATTTTTCCCAATATCTGCAATAATACCAGGAGCCGAAGTATTATCTTTTAAAATAACTATATTTTCTAAAAATCCGTATCTATCTATTGATACAATATCACGAAGATGACCTTTTTTTATCAAAGCTTTTTTAACTTGCCCTTTAGTTTCACCACTTACAAAAACAGCTTCAAGATTCTCATTTAAAATCTTTTTATAGAAATGTAAGGTCTTATAATCAATTTTACCTTGAATTTGTTTTTTCTCTCTTTCAATATGCATGATTTCAATAAATACTGGAAAATTGTTAATGAAATCAAATGCTTTTATAATTTCTTTTAAAGATTTTTCTTTACCATCACATAACTGTTCTCTAAAAGCATGGAGGCTAATTAAAACATCGACTTTGGGATTCAAAATCCCACAATCCACAAAAATTCCGAATCCAACCTTCCCCACATCTACCATTAATCCCTTATATATATTGCTAACTGACACTTGATCAAATTGATAAATCGTCCCAAATTCTTTTTTTAATAAGTTATAGACAAATAATTCTTCTGGGCCAAATATTTCTACTTCAAATCTATTGTCAAAGCTTCTTAACTTTTTTATTTTTACTTTTGTATTTGAAAAACCCTGTGTTTTCCCATTTAAATATTTGGAATACCTTAAAAATATATTTTTTCTTCTTTCTTTTGATGTAATATTATAGATTTTATCGTTAAGTACTAGTTTTTTAACCATGAATGATAACAAGACTTTAGATTTTAATTGAGATAAATAGCATAATAAATTGAACGTAAAATACTTTACTTAGAAAGAGAATCCAAATTTTTGTTCTAATAAGATTTAAATTTAAATAATTTATGTTAAATTACACTATAATAAAAATTATTAAATTTGGTATAAGTTATGGATGAGCAAAGATTTTATGATTTAGTTGCAGCTTTAAGGGAATATGAAGGAACTGAAGAAATCTTTGTATTAAGCTCTGGTGGGGAAATTCTCTTTAAATCTGAAAATTTCCCATTAACAAATGAAGAAGCCAAAGGAATTCTTACTGCATGGAAAACTAAAGAACCCGCTCTTATATTTCAGAATTATAGGTTTACAATTTTAAAAAATGATGAAATTCAATTAGCAGCGAAAAATGTTACAGGTGGTAAAGGGAATATTGTTGGGTCAATAACAAAAGAAGGAGATTATCTTGTTGCCCACACTAGAGATGAGGGAATGATCTTAATAGAATGGTCAATTTTCATTAACAAAGTTGCATGGAGTTAAAATAATTTCTCTTTTAAAATTATCTAAATCATAGTGTATTGAATAAGTATTGTCTTTTTTTTAAAAAATTAAAAAAAAATATAAATTGAATTATTTATTACTTCAATTTAATTAGTAAAAAAATAATGTAAATAAATTTTAATTAAAAAATATAAAAGGAGATTATCATGTTCCAGCAAGCAGGAAGAGGTTATGATATGGCAATCACTCAATTCTCACCTGAAGGGCGTCTATTTCAAGTGGAATATGCAATAGAAGCGGTTCGTAGGGGTACAACCGCAATTGTTTGTAGAAATAAACAATCTGTTGTATTTGCTGTGGAAAAAAAAAGTTCTGAGTTACAAGAAGTCTTAGGCTCAGAAAAAATATTTAAAATTGATAATCACATTGGAGTAGCTATTGCTGGACTTACAGCAGATGCTCGTGTTTTGGTAGATAGAGCTAGAGTACAAGCTCAGGTAAACCTTCTCAATTATGATGAAACTATCTCAGTGAAGGATTCTACTTTAAATATTTGTGAATATCTACAATTATTTACCCAAAATGCGGGTGTTAGACCTTTTGGAGTGAGTTTCCTGATAGCTGGAGTAGATTCAGATGGAAAAGCTTCCTTGTATCTAACAGACCCAAGTGGAGCTATGTGGGGATATAAAGCTTTTGCAATTGGTTCCGGAGCATCTGAAGCAAGAGCTTACCTTGAAGAACATTATAATGAAGATATTAATGATGAGGATTTGAAATTATTACCTTTAAGAACTCTAAAAGAATTAATGGGTGATAATTTAAATAAAAACACATGTGATGTAGCTTATATTTTAAAAGATGATGAAAAATTTAAATTATTGAATTTGGAAGAAAAGGAAGAATTATTAAATAAATTACAAAGTTCTTAAAGACATTTTAAAAATTTCAGGGTTACCCCCAATAAATAACATTTATCTTATAATTGAAGGATAATATAAAGGGAAAAAGACGAAATAGCAGGTTTCTCGATATATATAAAAGGGTCATTATTATAGATGATAGATAGAGCAAGAATAGACTTAGGAGATTACATTGTGGGGCGTATTGAAAAAGAAGGCAGAGTATTTGAAATGTTATTAGACCCCCATCAAGCATGGGAAGCTAAAAAAATAATACGAGATGAAATTAGTAAACGTTTTAAAGAAGGAAGTGAAAAATCTCGTCTTACTGTTGAAGAAATATTGAATAACCCTCACATTTCAATAGATTTGATTTTTGAAAGTTTTACTGTATTTGAGGATTTAAGACGTGGAAAAAAAGCTACTGATGGTGATATGGAGGTCATTTTTAACACCACAGATGGAAGAACTATAGCATGTTATGTTTTATTAGAAGGAGATATACAATGGACTAAAACTCAAAGAGAAGAAGAAAAAGAAAAAAAACTAAAAAAAATAATCGCAATTATTACAAAAAATGCAATAAATCCCCAAAATAAAAAGCCCCATCCTTATCAAAGAATTGAAAAAGCAATTGAGGAGGCTAAAATCAAAATTGATCTGATGAAAAATGCTGAGGAACAAGTTGATGACGTGGTTAAGAGCATAAGAGCTATAATACCAATTAGAATGGAACAAGTGGAAATGGCAATAAAAATTCCCTCAGCATTTACAGCAAAAGGTTATAATATCGTCGCTCAATTAGCTCATATTAAGAAGGAAGAGTGGCAATCGGATGGTTCTTGGGTTTCAGTTGTGAACTTACCTGCAGGATTACAAATGGAATTAATAGATAAATTAAATAAGTTAACCCATGGAAGAGTTCAAACTAAATTATTAAAATCCTAACCTCCTTAAAATTTTTGCTGATTTTTGTTTATATTATTTTTTTATTGGTTAGGTTTGATATAGAAACAACAAAATAAAAGTGAAAAATAAAAATGGAAAATGATGAACTCGATTCAGAAGAATTCGAAGATTTTGAAGATGAAGAATTTACAAGAGATCTGGTTGTACCAGGAGAAATCTTAACAGAAGATATAGTAAATTTCCTTCCTGGAAGAGGCACAATTTTAAATGAGAAGAAGGATAAAATCATTTCTTTAAATATTGGGTTAAAAAAAATTACGAAGAATTATATAAATGTTATTCCTCTTAGAGGTTTTTATACGCCGCGACCTGGAGATAAAGTAATAGCTCTTATTGTAGATAAAAATCCAGTAAAATATAGATGTGATATCAATGCAAAAGATTTTGCAATTTTAAAACCTAAAAATACTTTTAAGAGGAGTAAGATTAAAACTAGAGGCAGGATAGAGAAGGATACTGGAGATACATCGACAGAAAAATATTCGATTGGAGATATCTTAATTACAAAAATTATTTCTGCTGATCGTCTAAATATGCCTGAATTAACAACGGTTGGAAAATATCTGGGAAAAAGATCAAATGGGATTGTTATATCAATAGATACACCCAAAATTCCACGTGTGATAGGACGAAGTGGTTCAATGATTAAATTATTAAAAAATTTGACTAAGTGCCACATTTTTGTTACGCAAAATGGGCGCATTTGGTTAAAAGGAGAAGATCTTGCTCATGAAAAATTATTAATTGATGCAATAAAAAAAATTGAAAAGGAAGCCCATACTGTGGGATTGACAGATAGAATGTCAGAATATATTGAGAATGAGAAAAAAAAAAGAGGTATAAATTAAATGACTTTATTAATAAAAGATGAATATCCAGAAAAACTATTTAGAGAAGATGGTAAAAGACTAGATGGTCGAGATCTTAAAGAATTAAGACCAATTAAACTGGAAGTTGGTATACTTAATAATGCTGATGGATCTGCTTATTTAGAATGGGGAAATAATAAAATTTTTGCAGCTGTATATGGTCCAAGAGAGGTTCATCCGCATCATTTAGCTAAGCCAGATAAAGGTATTTTAAGGGTATTTTATCGAATGGCTACTTTTTCTGTTTTTGAAAGAAAACGCCCTGCGCCTGGTCGTCGAGAAAAAGAAATATCCATGATAATAACAGATTGCTTAGAACCTGTTCTCTTTCTTGAACTTTACCCAGGAACTAGCTTTGAAGTGTTTATAGATGTTATAGAGGCCGATGGAGGTACAAGATGTGCGAGTACTACTGTTGCAGCATTAGCCCTAGCAGATGCAGGGATTCCAATGAAGAGTTTAGTGTCATCAGTAGCAGTAGGGAAAATTGATGGAAAAATAGTAGTTGATTTATCCGGTATCGAGGATAAAGCAGGAGAGGCTGATTTACCATGTGCAATTACTTGGTTTAATGAAGAAATCTCTTTGTTACAGTTTGATGGTGATATGGATTTAAATGAGCTAGATACTTTCCTTAAATTAGCAAAGGATGCATTAAAAGAAATTTATGAAATGCAATTAAACGCTTTAAAAAGTAAATACATTACTATCCAAGAAAAATATAATGGAGGTCAAGTTAAACAATGATGAGTATAAGAAGAGTAATTTCTAAAATTGAAAGAAATTATATCATTAATAATTTAAAAAATGAAGAGAGAATTGATGGTAGAGGCTTATGGGATTATCGAGAATGGAAAATAAAACACAATCTTGTTGCTTCTGCAGAAGGTTCTGCTGATGTATGTCTAGGAGATACAAGAGTAATAACTGGATTAAAGTATGAAGTTGGCGAACCATTTCCAGATATTCCGGATGAAGGAGTTTGTACAGTAATGGCAGAATTATTACCTTTAGCTTCACCATTGTTTGAAAGAGGTCCTCCTGATGAACAGTCTATTGAACTTGCTCGTGTGGTAGATAGAGGAATAAGACATGCAGATTGTATCCAAACAAAGAAATTATGTATCAAAGAGAATGAAGCTGTATATATTCTTTTTGTTGATATATATGTAATTAATTATTCAGGAAATTTAATTGATGCAGGAGGTATAAGTGCATTAACAACTTTAATTTCAAGTCATATTCCTGAAGGTAAATGGGTGGATGATCATGTTGAATGGACTGGTGGCTACATAACGGGAGAAACCATTGTAAAAGAACTTCCAATTGTTTTAACATTTGGAAAAATTGGTGATATAATCTTTATAGATCCTAGCTTACCGGAAGAATTAATTTGTGATGGAAAAATTTCAATTTCAGTCACCAAGGATAAAGTTACTTCAATTCAAAAAAGTGGAGCTGCTACATTTTCAATTGATGATATACAAATGTTAAACAAAAAAGCGATGGAATTAGGTAATCTATTAAGAGATAATCTAAATCTTTGGCAATATAAAGTGAATATTGAATAATTTTTTCTATTTTTTCTAATTTAATTTTATTTTTGAATGAACGTATTAAGATTAACTACTGAAGATTTTTTTAGATAATTAATTAAAATGTTTAATATATCTTTATTTAAAATAATTTATATAGGTATTTCAGCTTTAAGTTCCGTTCCTTTTAGTATTGATGTTAAAATCAGAAAAATTTATAGTCAATAGAATTTTTTATTTAAACACTAAAAATTAAAAATTATTTGTGCTAAAGATGGGAAGAACTAAAAAAACTGGAATATCTGCGACTTTTGGGGCTCGTTATGGTTCGAATGTCCGAAAAAAGTGGAGATTAATCATGGAGCTTCAAAAAAGTAAAAAACTTAAATGTCCGCGTTGCGAGACAAAAGGTTCTACTCGGAGGGTCTCAACAGGAATATGGCATTGTAGAAAATGTGGAGCTCGATTTACTGGAGGAGCATATTTTGCACAAACACCTAGAGGAGCTGAATCCTTTAGGATAGCAAAAAGGAAACAGCGAGAATTAGAAGCAATTGAAGAGTAATGAGTAATAATAATTATTATACGATTAAATCAACTGTAGAATTTAATTTTAAAAGTTCTCATTTATGTGAAATTTCTTATAACTCCTTCTTACCAGAATTAAATGAAAGAAAATCAAAAAGATCAAAAATATCAATGGAAAAAAAAGATGGTTCCTTAATATTTAAAATAGAAAGCAAAGATATTACTGCCTTTAGAGCTACAATTAATGAGATCATAGGATTTGGTAAGATTATCGATAATAGTTTTAGAATTACCCATAATTAATAGAAATCATATTGGATATTTCGTAAATTTCATATTATTATCTTCATTTTTGCATTTTAAAAACGTAAGTGATATTGAAAATGACGCTTAATCTTGATAATCTTCCAGAGGAGACAAAAAAAAAAATTCAAGAATTAACTGCTTTAGGTCAAAATTTAGAATTTTTAACTCAACAAAAGATTCAAATCGACACCTCCTTAAGGGAGACGGAACTTGCAATAGAAGAACTCACAAAAGTTACTCCTGAAACTACGGTTTATAAAAATATTGGAGGAATTCTTGTAAAAGCTGATAGAAATAAATTGTTAGATGAGAAAAAATCATATAAAACAACACTTGAAATGAGATCAAAAACCCTCGAACAAAAAACGGAAAGAACACGAAAAACTTTTGAGACATTACAAAAATCTCTTCAATCAGATCTGCAATATAAATAAAAAAAAATAGCTATCAATGCTCCAATCTAGGATTAAATCTTTTATAAACTATTTAAAAGGTAAAAACATCTTAATTATTACACACCATCCAACTGATCTCGATGGATTTGCGACTTCAATCGTCTTGCAGTTTTTTTTTAAAAATCTTTTTAAAAACCAAGAAATCTCGCTCTATTTTTCTGAATTCTCCAAGTTAATAAAGAGTTTCTTATACAAATTTAAAAAAAAATTCCCTAATTTCAATTTTAAATCTCTTAATAATATCAATATTTCAAATTTTGATATTATAATTATAGTTGATACAAATAATTTAGATCAAGTTAATTTTATTGAAGATTTTAAAAGATTAGACTCTAACATTCCTTTTATCTTTATTGATCATCATTTTAATTTAAACAATGAATATAATGGTAATTTAAAATCTTTAAATATAATTTTTGAGAATTATTCCTCGACAGCAGAAATTATTATCGAACTTTTTAGAAGATTTAAAATAGAAATTCCCACTCCGTATAAAGTATTACTAGCAACAGCAATTTTAACAGATTCTGGATTTTTTAAATATGGAAATAATCAAACTATCCATAATATATCTAATCTAATTAAAGATGAAATTTCTTTTCAAGAGATATTACCTTTATTAAATTCAGAACCAGATATTTCTGAAAGAATTGCTAAAATAAAAGGTTTACAGAGGGTGGATTTATTAAGAATCGAAGAATGGCTACTTGGAATAACACATGTAAGTAGTTTCAGTGGTTCAGTAGCATCAATGCTAATAAGTATAGGGTTTGATATTGGTATAGTTTGTTCACAGAAAAAAAATGAAACTATTATTAGTACAAGAGCTAAAAAAGAAGTGTGTCAAAAAACGGGATTACATTTAGGAAAAATTTTAAGTGAAATTAGGGAGGGTAGTGCTGGCGGACATGATGGAGCTGCTTCTTTGAATTGCAATCTAGATTTAGAAGTTGTACTGAAGAAAGTAATTGATAAAATAAAAAAAGTTTTAATTATCTAATATTCTTAATAAATCAAAGAGAAGTTTCATTACATTCCTATTATGTGTTTAATTAAATTTGAGGACTTCTATTTTCGCTATAAAGGAAATGAAGAATATGCTTTAAATAATATTAATTTAAAGATAGATCAAAACAAATTTATTTTATTAGCCGGGGAAACAGGTTCGGGGAAAACTACTTTGATTAGATGTATGAATGGATTAATACCTCAATTTTATACTGGATATTATAAAGGATTTATAGAAGTAGCAGGAAAAGATACTACAAAAACTCCTATAGCAGACTTATCCACTGAAGTAGGTATAGTCTTTCAAAATCCTGAAAATCAATTAATTGCAATGAATGTAGAGCACGAAATAGCTTTTGGTATGGAAAATCTGGGCTTGGAGAGAGATGCAATTAAAAAAAAACTGGATTATGTTATACAATTAACAGAAATTGAAAGAATTACTGAAAAAGCACCATTTGAGATTAGCGGAGGAGAACAACAAAGAGTTGCGATTGCATCGATTTTGGTATTAGATCCCAAGATTATTGTTTTAGATGAACCTACTGCTAATTTAGATCCATTATTTGCCCAAAAAATCATAATGCTCCTAAAGAAGATTCAAGAAGAAAAAGAACTTACCGTTATAATAAGCGAGCACAGGATGGATTTAGTTCTCCCTCTAGTTGATGAAATTATATTAATGAAAGAAGGGAAAATTATCGCACATAATAAAAAAGAATACATCATAAATGGTAAAGATTTTGAAAAATTAAAAATAAATAAGCCCCGTATCTATTCTATATTCAAATCTTTAAAGAGTGAAAGCTTAATTCAAAATAATATTCCTGTTTCTATTACTGAAGCGATTGAAATTTTAAAAAATTTAAAATAATAATTGGTGGTGACCACAATTACTTTCCCAATAATAACGATGAAAAATGTTAATTTCATTTATCCGAATGGAACTCATGCTTTAAAAAATATTTCCTTAAATGTAGATAAAGGAGAATTTCTAGCGATTATGGGACAAAATGGAGCAGGAAAAACAACACTTATAAGAACATTGAATGGCTTATTAAGACCATTAAAGGGAGTAATTTATATTGAAGGTGAAGATATTTCCCTTAAAACTGTTGCTACCCTCTCTAAAAGAGTAGGAATTATATTTCAAAACCCAATGCATCAATTATTTTCTAATACTATTGAGGATGAACTTAAATTTTCATTAAAAAATCTCGAATTAAATAAGGAAGAAATAACAGAAAATATTAATAACTTTCTTGAAAAGTTTAACCTTTCAAAATATCGAGACCGTTCACCCTTAAATTTATCAGGAGGTGAATCAAAGAAATTAGCAATTGCCTCAATAATATGTAGAGATCCAAGAATTTTAGTATTTGATGAACCAACCCTAGGACAAGATGCTAAGGAGATCAAGTTTTTTATTGATTTGATTAACCATGAATTAACTAAAAATATAACAATAGTAATAGTCACCCATAATGTTGAATTCACTATAGAATATGTACCTAGAACTGTCTTAATGGCCCAAGGGAAAATTATTGCCGATGGTCCAACGAAAGATGTGTTATCAAATGAAATACTGCTCAAAGAATCGTCATTGGTAATGCCTCAAGTATATCAATTAAAGAATGAATTAAAGAATATTGGTTTTGACATTCCAGAGGAAATTTATAGAGAGTCTGACATGATTAATTTTCTCAGTAGTTATTTAAAAAAAATAAAATTGGATGAGGATAATAATTAAATGTCATTAGAATTTCTCAACGCATTTAAATTTTTAAAAAAACAAAGTTTTATACATAAATTAGATCCACGAACCAAGTTATTACTTGCTATAGTTTATACTATAAATGCTTTATTATATACAGAAATTATACCATTATTTTTGGTTTTTTTAACTTTAATTCCTCTAATTCTAATAGGAAAGTTATTTAAACAGTGGATAAAGAGTATTCGAGGACTATCATTTCTCTATTTAATTATTATAATTTTAAACACATTATTTATAGAAGAAAAAGGTTTTTCATTTGCAATTTCAATGGTAATAAGGATTTCTATAATGATTTCTGCTTTCTCGATATTTTTTTTGACAGTAGATCCTAATGATCTTGCTTTATCCTTTATTTCAATGAAAATACCCTATGAATTTGCTTTTTCCTTTTCATTAGCTTTTAGATTTGTGCCAACAATAGCAATGGAAGCCCAAAATATCATTGATGCTCAACAAAGTAGAGGTTTTGAAATGCAAAAAAAAGGCATACTCTCCCAAATTAAGAATCTATTTCCACTTTTAGTTCCTTTAATTATAAGTTCAATAAAAAGAGCTTTTAACGTTGCAGAAGCATTAGAATCCAGGGCTTTCGGAAGTAAAAAAAAGAGAAGTTTTTATTTTACTATTAAATTTTCATTAAAAGATTGGGGCGTTTCAATTTTTTTACTATTTTTCCTAATTCTATTAATATATATTAGAATTCAATTCAATTTTATGCCGGAATGGTTCGCTTGGAGTTTTCCAATATGATCATTAAAAAGTTTGAAATTAAAGAAAGAGATATAACTTTTTATGTAGGAATTAATCAAATGAAAATTGATCCTAAATTATTTACTTTAACTCGATTTTTTAGAATCATTGAAGAAAATAAAAACAATGATTTTGTAATACAAATTTTTAATAATAAGCATGTTTTAAATAGTGAACATGTATTTAATGCATGCTATTTCTTGCAGAAAGCTTTTTTAAATAATCATAATATTTCAAACAAAAAAAATATAGAATTCTTGTTATACTTAGCCACTAATAGACAGATCAAAATAGCGATACAAGATTTTGGGATAAATGAAGAACAATTTAATAAAGGGCTGATCAATTTGTGTATAATTTCATCAAAAGATGATTTAGATCTAATAAATCGTGAGATTGAAAAATTACTTAATGCAAATAAGTTAGAATTAACCTTGGATAACTATTCTCTCCAAAAGTATGAAATGGTTAAGAAGTATTTTAACATTTCTGATAATCAAATAAATTCTATACTAAATTCTTATAATACTAAATTAAATGCTAAATTAAGAGATAAAGATATCCCTGTTCTTTATCTAGCTTTAAATGATTTAATATGTGAAAGAATGGCACTATTAAGTTTGGAGAGAGTTACTCTTGATTAAGTCTGAATACTTATTTTTGTTT
>JAEOSD010000146.1 GCA_016840545.1 Promethearchaeota archaeon | reverse complement strand
TATCTGTAATTTAGGAGCTACTAAACCAGTACTACTCATAGGTCTTATTATTAAATCTACTCCACTAAATTGAAGCTGATCAATAATATTTTTAGAGATTTGAGCCGCAAAATCTAAAACCATATTTGAAATTTCTACAGTACCGGAAGTTTTCGTGTTATTATCTGGATTTTCTATCTCAACTGATGCTCCATTAGATACTCCCAGTTTATTCGCATTTTCTTGACATATAACCACTTTTCCAGTGGTATTTTCATTAACATCAACAAAAATTTTTAATTCAGACATTATCCATCAATAATTTATTATAATCTGATATAAAAATATGTTCTCTTCATTTTATTTCTTAAAGATTTATCAATAAACGGAATCTCAATTTAAAATAACCAAAAATCACATGAGAGGGTATCTTTTTGAAATTTCAGCTGAATAATACCGAAACACGGAAACAATTTTTCCTAAATCTTCAACCTTACGACTGGCACCCATAAGGAAAAATCGACCTGCTGCACTTAGTATTATAAATGCATCTTCGCCTCTTAATACAACTTCGAGTAGATCTGTATAACCAAGTGAGTCAATTGCATCTTGACCGCTCTGCATTACCACAGCACTTAAGCTAGAAAATAAATCAGGGTCTACTTCATAATCTGGAATGCAAGAAAAAGCGAGTCTCAGGCCATCACGAGTAACTAACGCAAGTGCTTCTAATTCTGTGTATTCAGTTATGCTTCCAAGAAATTTAGATAAGCTATGAGCTTCTTCTGGGCTTAAATCACTCATATAAATAACTCTGGTTATTTTTTTGAATTAGATATTTTTATATAATTAATAATTAATAAAAACTTCAGACTTAAAAATTTATATTTCTAATCCTAACTTTAAGATAGGTTGTAAAATTAAAAGGGATGAGATTAAAAAAGGAATTTATTTTTTGCTTTCTAATTGTGTTTTAATTTGATCTTTTAAAATTTCTTTTTTAGATTTATATTCAATAGATGTACCTTCAGGTCCTCCAGCTCGTTTTAAAAATTCAATGGCTAGAATTTTACCATTTTCAGATAATATTCGTGGTGAATAATCTTCGGCAAAAAAGACTCCTTCAGGTACAGTTCCTACTTTAGAAATCTCTTTTGAAACTTCCTTCTTTCCTAGAAATGTTTGAACCTTTTCAACGACTGAATAAGCATGATTGCCAATAATAATCAATTCTCTTTCAAAACCATCAGGGATCTTAATTTCTTCCAGCTTTTGCATAATTTGTTCAAAGTTTACATGTGTTTCATCCTGCATAAGGGTTGCTAAGGATTCTTTACCAGTATAAAGTGGGCCAGTATTTTGAGAAGCACGATCTCTACTTCCTGCTATATTCATTCCCTCAGCAGGTCTTGGAGCGCCAAAAGGATCTTTTTCCCTAAAGGGATGTACGGCAGGAGCCGCTTTAGCTGCTGGTTTTTCGTCAGCTTTTATTTCTTTTGCAATCCCGCCTTCTGTTTTTCCACCAATTAACTTTAAAAACTCTGCTTCTTCCTCGCCCTCATCTTGAGGTACAACAGCATAATGCATACCAACTTGTCCACGTATTTCTTGGCTCCTTTTTGCCCCAATAAATTTTGATCTCACATTACTTTCTACGCCTTTCCATAGATACACTTTCCGAACTTCATCTGACACTAAAACATAGCATTCTTCGGTTTTTAAGACATCTTTAATGGACTTTTCAGTTTTTAGTTCGGTTGTTGTCCCGTCCATATTAATTTTGAAAACTTGTGTCATTTTATTATTCCTCAACCGAGTATCATTATCATTATAAAAACAAAGATAACTTTTTACTATAATAATAGGTAATGAATTAATAAATTTTTATCTTCAGATATTATTTTGTGGAAATTAATATTACAAATATGGAGTATAATTTTATCCCTTTATTAATCTAAAAAGAGTTAAACTTTTTTTAGTGTTAAAATTGCATTATTTATATTTTCAATCATATTCATCGTTGTAAATCGCGGTCCTATGTTTTTTTTGCAATATTCACCTAAATAGCCATTTAAAAAGGCTGCAGAACAAGCAGTTTGAAAAATATCATTATTGGTGGCTAAAAAGGAACCACAAAGTCCTGCTAAAACATCTCCTGTGCCTCCAATTGACATTTCTGGACATCCAGTTCTATTTATCTTTAGTTTAACACCATCACTAATATAATCATAAGGACCTTTAACTAACAGAGTTACTTTTAACTTTTTTGCTAACTTGAAAATTTTTCGCCCTCTTTCTTCAATATCATCATAAGGGGGCAAATCAATGTTCGTTAAGATTTTTAATTCTCCCTCATGAGGAGTTAAGATAACATCTTCGTTTTTAATCAAATTAAGGTGTTTCTTAATTAATTTTAACGCATCTGCATCAAGCACATACTTTTTTTTATTAATTTTTAGATATTCAAGAACTTGTACCAATAAATTTTCAGTTTCTTCTTCTAAACCTAAACCTGGACCTATTACTAATGTATTTGACCAATCTATTAAAGATTTTAACTCTTCAAGCGAGCTATTTGTTAACCAATCCCCCGGATTAGTTCTTACAATTAAATTTGGAGAATAACTCCTAATCACTTCTCCAACAACTTCAGGAACATAAGTTATAATTAAATCACAGCCAAAATTAATACATGTAAGTGATGAATACGCAGGAGCTCCAGAATAATTTTTTGAACCTCCAATTACTAAAATTCTTCCAAATTGTCCCTTATGATCATCTTTCTTTCTTATTTTTAAGGTAGGTAACAGATCTCCTCTTCCAATAAATAAGCTAGCTTCATGAGGAATCCCAATCGACTTAACTAATAATTCACTTATATATTCAGTTTTAGGATGTAAACCTTCCTTAATTCTGTGAAACGTAATAACTAAATTTGCCTTAATCGATTTATCTAAAACCTCACCTGTATTTGGATCTAAACCGGATGGTACATCAATAGAAACAACCGGAATTTTAAACTGAATATTAACTTCATTTATAAAATCTATTACCGTAGCAATCGGTTCTCTAATTTTCCCTTTAATGCCCGTACCTAATAATCCATCAACAATTAATTTAAAATTTTTATCCTCGTCTAGCAATACTCCAATTTTTCCAATATCAGTTGAATCTTTTAAAATTTCAAATCCTATTAAATGATTTAAATTGTTTCTTATAATATTCCAATTTGATTTTGCTTCTTTTGTCCTAATTTTCTCAGGATCACCTACTAAAATGACCATCGTTTTGATTCCCAACGAATTTAAATGACGGGCAACAACAAAACCATCTCCTCCATTATTACCAGTTCCACAAAAAACAAGAACTTTAGAATAAGAGTCCAGATTATATTTGGTGAAAATTTCAATTGCAAATGAGTAACCTGCGCATTCCATTAATTGAGCTTTGTCTATACCTAGCCATTCAGAATTATTATCTAATATTGTCATCTCTTCAGAAGTAATCCTTTCAGAATTATATCCCTCCATAACAATTAAATTAAGTTATTGAAATAAAAAAGGATTATTACTTCCCCTTAAAAATCAAATTAAAAAAAGAAATTTTCATTTTCCTTATTAATGAGCAGAAAAAAGATTTTACTTTATCAAGGAGGTAGGTACTCCTCTAAAGATGTTTCTTTTAAGCATTTCAAAAGTATACTGACAGATTATACCATCGATACATTTGAAGATGTTCAAATATTCAATAGTGATGAATTTTTTGGATACATTGCTGCTATATTTTATAGCCAAGGAGGAGAATTAACAAAACAGCAGGAGATGAATATTTTAAAATTCATAAATGCGGGAAGGGGATTTATTGGACTACATGGAGCATCTGCGTCTTTTAAATCTCATTCTAAATACTTTGAAATGCTAGGTGGTCGCTTTATTAGTCATAAAAGGTTTAAATCATTTAAAGTCATTAATGTTGATAAAGAACATCCAATAACTAGTGGTTTAGAAGATTTTACAGTTAAGGACGAACCTTATCGCCATGAATTATATATAAGTAAAGATATACATATATTGGCAAAAGCAGATTATCAAGATGTTGAAAATTCGAATTTAGAGCCAATTATGTGGACTAAATCATATGGAGATGGAAGAGTATTCTATTGCTCTTTAGGTCATAGAACTAATTCATTAAAATCTCCAATTTTTCAAAAAATAATTCAGAGAGCTGTTAAATGGGTAATAAAAAGTTAAACTCAAGTGAAAAAGTTGTCAAGTGTTAAAAATATTAAAATGGGCATTATTGGATGTGGTTTAATCACTTCTGAACTGAGATTCTTCTCAAAATTACTTAAAAATGTTAAAATTCAAGCAGCAACTGATTTAATATTAAAAAGGGCTGTTAAGATTGCTAGAAAGGAACATGCTTATACGAATGTAGAAAAAATGTTTATGAATGAAGATTTTGATGCCGTTTATATTGCTACACCTCATTTTCTTCATAAAAAATTTATTGAACAAGCATTTATAGAAGGAAAACATATTTTATGTGAAAAGCCTGTTACTATTTCCTTAGATGATGCACGAGAAATTTTAAAACTTGATAAAAGATACAAAAATCTCAAACTTGGATTTAATCATCAATACCGATATGATCCAAATTGTGCTAATTTAATTCAAGGTATTAAAAAGAATCAATTAGGAGACATCTATTATTCGAACTGTAATGTTTTTTTCAGTAGGGATTTGAATTATTTTAATAAAGGTGGCTGGAGGACTAAAATAGCAACGGCTGGCGGCGGTACATTATTGAGCCAAGGCTCTCATATCATAGATATTATGATATGGGCTTTAGGAGAACCTAAATCAGTTATTGGAAAAATTAGTAATTTAAAGTTTAAAAATATAGAGGTTGAAGATATAGGTTTTGGAATTGTAGAATTTGAAAATGGAATCCTTGGACAAATCAATAATTCAATGATTGTTGAACCTCGAATTAGAGCCGCAGATGATATATGTGAATTATTAATATTTGGTCAAAAAGGGCGTGTTACCTATCTTGGTCCTTGGCCTTCTTCAATAGAATGGTTTGGAGCGATTAATTTAAAAACTATTACTGAATTAGAAGATACTCCTCCATTTATAACATCAATCAATTCTTTTGGTGAATGGATATTAGAAGATAAACCTTTTCTTAATACTACAGAAGAAAGTACTAAGGTTTTAAGGTTAATAATGGCTCTATACAAGTCTTCAAAGACGGGTAAAAAAGAAAAAATCGAAAAATTATAAGCGAGTAAAAAATTTGCCCATTTATTAAAAAAAATCGAATAAAAAAAATCGATTGAAAATGTTGAATATTAATTTAGGAGAATATAAAATTACTCAACTAGGATATATCTATAAAGATATTAAAAAGCAAGCCAATCTTTTAGAATCTCGACTAGGTGTTCCTAAGTTTGCCTATTATGAAAATAAGTTTAAAGGTACATATAAATATCGAGGTAAAGATACAAAATTCTGGAGTCTTATTGCTATTAGTAAAGGTATAGGGCTTCAAATTGAATTGGTTCAGTTAATTGAAGGAGATTGTATTTTCAGTGAATTTATCAATGCAGGAAAAGAGGGGCTCCATCATTATGGTATATTTGTAAAGGAATTAGCGCCAATTAAAAAACTGTTTTTAGATAAGGGATTTGAAATCGTGAATGAAGGAACAACTGGAATCGTTAATGTATTGTACTTTGACACTTTAGATCTTTTGGGTGTATATCTCGAATTTCAAGAAGGCGCCAAAAAAAGAAGAAAAAAATAATTTCTTTTCTAAAAAATATTGAAAATAGAATAAAACTATTAAAAAAGAAAAAGTGCCGGTGGTGGGATTTGAGCCCACGACCTCCAGAGATCATCTGTCTGACCCAATTCTTCAGAAGGATTATGAGTCTGGCGCCTATTAAGCATATGATTATTTCAAATGCTTTATAACCAGCTAAGCCACACCGGCATCGTATCAAAGCCCCGGGCGGGATTTGAACCCGCGACCTTTGCCTTACCAAGGCAATGCTCGTAGCTAAAGTTGCTAAATGCTATTTTATCTACCAGCTAAGCCACCGAGGCGTGTAATAAATTATCTAATAAACTTACTAATAATTATTAAATTAAAAATTTTTTTAATCTTTAAAATTAAGCAAATATTTCATTGAAGAATTTATCTTCATCAAAAAGCGATAAAATAAAGAAAAAAAATTTGTATTATTTTTCTAAACCTGCAATGTTTTTATTTTTTATCCCAATCCCATAAATTTTTGGGATTTTAACTTTTATATTTGGAACATATATTTTAGGAATTTTTATTTTTGGAATAAATAATGGAGTAGTTTGATAAGCTTCTGCTTTTTCTTTCTCAAGTTCAAGTGAATCTATCTGCTCTTTTTTTTTAACTTTTTCCATAATCTGCTCCTTTTCTGCTAATTCAATATGGCTAAGAGTAAGATCTCCTTTAAAGTTAGATGGTTCTGCTATGGATTCCACAATGTCTTCTCCAATTATTTCTTCTTCTATAGACTCAAAATAATCAATTAAGTCTATTCTTTTTTTTTCAATGATTGTTTTATAATCATGCATGAAATTTTGAATAAATTGATATTGTCCAAATTCTTGTGGTTGAAAGACCCATCCTGAATTAGGATCATATAATAATCCAATAATCTGTACAGATGAAGGAATTTCTTTTGCTGATTTTAGCCAATTTATTTGATTACTTATATTTTTAAGTTCATCAATGAATATTTTAAAAAATCTCTTAAGATTTAATTCTATATTGGTTCCATTTCGACAGATTTTTGCTAAAGCAGGTTTAGATAATTTGGTACTTAACCTACTTAAATGAATTTTAGGCATGCCACAATCTAAATGCCCTAAAACGATAATATATTTAATACTATATTCATGAACCGCAATTAAAATAGATCGCAGAACATCTTCAGTATATATATTCCCTGCATTTCTTAAAATAAAAGCATCTCCAGGATTTAATTGAAATATACGATGAACATCAATGCGAGGATCCATGCAGGTTAAAAATAATAGAGGATTAATTTGTTTTTTATTATCTCCTAATTTTTCTGTTCCTTGTATCATTTTCCACTGATATCTATTATTTCCTTCTAACAATATTTCCTTAATATCAATCATTTTTATTTCAACCTTTGTTCAATTTTAACAAAACTCTGTATTTGATTTTTATAAAAAAAATAAAATATAAATAAAAAAAAATTAATTTAGTATTATTTCTTAACTAACAACTCTTTAATGTTTGAAAGATTTCCATTACCAAGAAAGTTTTTTATCTTATCTGAGTATTCAGGTAATAATTGTAAGAATG
>JAEOSD010000145.1 GCA_016840545.1 Promethearchaeota archaeon | reverse complement strand
TCAGCAATAATTTTATTAAACTTTTTTCCTCCTATAGTCTTTCCTAGGCCTAAAGCACTTTCTAAAACGGAAGCACACATTGAGGAATATTCATCACTATTAAATTCTGAATAATTCCCACTTAAATTTTCAGCAATAATCCCTCCCTCTCTGTAAGAAAAGATTACTCCCTTTAATTTTCCTTTTTGCTTTAATTCATTTAAAATCTGGTTCAGCATTTCCAGTTTCTGTTCCTTAGTAGGTTCTATATTATTCATTTTCAAGTGCTAGAAGCTAGAAGATATACTAATAAATAAATTAATTAATAACACTATAAATGTTTAATATATGGAGCAAGTTGAATTTGATAAAAAAGTAGAAGAGTTAATTAAAAAAACAAACTCTGAGTTTATTGAAAAAGATTTAATTACTTTTTTAAAAATTCCCACTAATACTCTTAATAAAAAGGGAATTCAACAAGGAAAAGATTTTTTACTTTCTTATATCTCGGATTTTTGTGGGGAAATTAGGGAATTTGAGGGTGAAATTAATCCACTAATCTTAGCAAAAGTAGAGGGCCAAATTAAAGACTCAATATTAATTTATATGATGTATGATACACAACCAATTACTAATGAAACAGAATGGATATCTAATCCTTTTAACGCTGAGAAGAAAATCCTGCCAGAACCATTAGATAAGTTAGGAAAATGTATTATAGCAAGAGGGGCATATAATTCAAAAACCCCGTTATTATGCTTTTTGAATATAATAAAAATTCTAAAAAAAACTGAAAAATTACCAATTTCTCTATTAATATTATTTGATGGAGAAGAAGAATTAGGCTCACCTTCATTATTACAATATTTGGAAAAGAAGAAGGAAATTTTTAAATTTTGTTTAGATGCATATTATCCAGCAGCTAAGCAGGATTTAAATGGTAGAGCTGTTCTTAAATTAGGCTACAAAGGTATCCTTTCACTCAAAATTAAGATTTTAACAAAAAATAAGGAAACACATTCTGCATATAGTTCAATGATTCCAAATCCAGCAATAAATTTGGTAAATTTAATAAACTTAATGTATTCAGAATACAAATTTAATATTACTTCATTAAAAAATCCCTATATCCCCTCCGAACAGGAAGAAATGATAGTTAAGGATTTATTTAATCAAATTGATATTGAAAATATAAAACAAAAAGCAGGTATTACTCAGATACTTAAAGAGGATACAAAAGAAGGTTTTATGAATTATTTGTTTAATCCTACATTTAATATATCCACCTTAAAATCAGGCTATTTGGAGGAAGGTACAAAAAATATAGTTCCAAATAATGCAGAATGTAATATTGATATAAGATTTGCACATGATATTTCTATTGCTGAGCTCTATAGAGAAATTAAAAATTTAGTAGAAAATTATGCTAAACTCTCTAAATTAGAGATTAAATTAATTAAAAAGATTGGTTATGAAGGTTCTCGGGTTTTAAAAGATTCAAACCTTGTTAGAAGTCTTGTTAAGAGTTTTGAAAAACTAGATATCCAAACGGAAATTTGGCCATTAAGCGCAGCAGCAGCTCCTCTAAGCAAAATTAAAAAAGAATTAGGATTAAATTTTATTGTTGGTGGTTTAGGTATTGGTGGTTTTGCACACTCTCCAAATGAATTTATTCAGATTGATTCAATATTAAACATGCGCCTTTCAAATTACTTTTTTTTAAAGAATTATACTCACAATAATTTAAAGGTGAATTTTTGAAAAATTTGGTAAATCTTTAAAATCTTTCTAAAACAAATTATTTTTAAAATAGAACTTTCTTAATATTAACAATTAAAAGATCGAAAAGTGAATATATTATAATCTTTAAAAAAATTTGAAAAGATATTAATTATTTTGGGGTACTGAAAATGGAAAGCGATGCTATGTATAAAGTTTGTCTATTCGGGGACGGTGGAGTGGGTAAGACTACTTTAATCAAGCGATATCTTACTGGTGTTTTTAAAGGAAATTCTACCATAACTATAGGTGTTGATTTTCACGTTAAAAAATTAAAAATTGAAGGAAAAAAGGTTTCACTGCAAATATGGGATTTTGCGGGAGAAGATCGATTTAGATTTCTTTTACCTAGTTATGTAGTTGGAGCATCGGGGGGGATTTTTATGTATGATATCACACGATACTCAAGCTTGAAAAATTTTAAAGATTGGATTGAAATTTTCAAAAGAGGATTCATTGGGGATAAGAGGCAATTACCAGTCATTATGGTTGGAGGAAAATTAGATTTACAATATAAAAGGACAGTATCGACTAAAGACGCGTACGATTTAGCGAGGAATTATAATTTATATGGATATATTGAATGTTCTTCAAAAGATGGACGTAATATTGAAGAAATCTTTATTGAAATTGCAAAAATAATGATGCATAGATCAGGAATAATTTAAGATTATTGTCTAAAATTAAAATAAAGCTCTTTTTCTAAATTCTTAGATTAAATTTTAGCCTATTTTGATTTTAATTCTGCTCTGTTGATTAAATAAAGTAAATGAGAACCATACATATTTTTATTTGCTATAAATGATAACTCAACCTTGTTCTCATTTCTATTTTTGTAAACAGTTTCAAAGATCAAAATATCCTGTCCCATATTTAGATCTTTTTTATAAGAGTATACTATTAGATTATCAGAATAATATTCAATCCTTTTATGGTGAGCACGAGCTTTATTTATTTCTTGTTCTAATTCTTTTGCAAAATTTGTACAATTATCCTCCAGAATTAAATTAATTTCTCCAATTGTATTTAATTCTTCAAATTCTTCTATATTACATTTTACCATATCAATAACCTCAAAGAATTATTTTTTAACTCGAATAGTTAATAAAAATTTTAGATTTAAAAAAAAAGGATTTTTAAACAATTACGTGATGAGCGTACTATCCATTTTTTATTAATATTATCAAAATTAATATTATTAAAATTATTGAAAAGAATAAAATTTTATAATCAGAAATTTAATTAGTAAATATTTTATTTAACTCATCTAAAATGAGATCCGGTATTTGGTTAAGATTAACCTTATCCAAACCTTCTAACTTTAATTGTTCAACATCTTTTATTTGAGAAACTCCAGTTAATACTAATACCGTTTTAATACCTGCCAAATTGCCTGCTAAAATGTCAGTATCCAAGCGATCTCCAAAAATAGCAGTGTTTTTAGTTGGAACTTTTTTCTCCTTCAGAATGAGTTCTATACCATAAGGTTGCGGCTTTCCAAAAATTTTTATAGGTTTAATCCCGGTACATGTTTCAAGAGCTTTTACCATAATACCAGCACCAGGTAAAACACCTTTATCTACTGGTAATGTTGCATCCACATTCGTAGCATAGAATTGAGCTTTCCCATCTAAAATACATTTTTGAGCTAATGCTAAATTTTTGTATTTAAAATCACGATCTAATCCTACGACTACAAAATCAACATTCTTATACTCTGATTCCTCTGTTATAATTTCATGTCCACTAGCTTTTAGTTCTTCCCTTAAGCCTATTTCACCTATAACAAAGATTTTCGCTTTATTTTTTAGCTTAGAAATTTCTGTAGCCGTAATTGAAGCACTAGTATAGAAATCACCAATTTCACTTGAGATTTTGAAGTCATTTAATTTATCAACATACATCTGTCTAGTTGCTGTAGAATTATTTGAGTTATATACAATATTTATTGTAAGTTCTTTTAATTTTTGGATAACTTTATCTACACCTGGGAGTAATTTATTCCCCCTATAAATAACTCCATCTAAATCAAAGATTGCCAATTCAATATCTTTAAGTTCTTCGATCAATTGACGCATATTTGAATTACCATCCTACAGGTAAACCTAGTAATAAAATAAAAAGTTGAATTCCTATTGGAATGAAAATTGGGTTTAAAATATTATCAGCAGTTGCAGCAGGAAAATAATCAGTTAAA
Organism: Promethearchaeota archaeon; assembly: GCA_016840545.1. Lineage (GTDB taxonomy): Archaea > Asgardarchaeota > Lokiarchaeia > Sigyniarchaeales > SOKP01 > SOKP01. Next base: position 3,498 of record JAEOSD010000145.1, on the reverse strand, counting down.
AAGAATATTACAGCTCCAATTATGGCATATATTGGACCTACAAAAATTAAACCTATAATATATGCTACAAGAACTCCTGCAATAAAACCTTCCACAGATTTTGTATCTTTACTTCTTAAAATAATCTTATGTTTGCCGTATTTCCTCCCTATCAGGGCAGCCGCCGCATCCGATAAACATGCAATGAGTATACCCGCGAAAAAAGCTCTAATATGCATAATTCCTGCCATATAAAGCATGTAAGAAAACACAAATCCAGTCATGATATAAATTTGTGGACCCAGGGCATTTTTTTCTTTATTTCTCAGAATGGAACGGCTAATAAAGTTTAAAAGTGAATATTCAGGACCCTTGAGGATTCGGAATAAATCAGATATGAGAGCAAACATTAATGCTCCTAATAAGCCCATCATAGTAAGATCGATAACTGCCTGAAACTCCCCTATTATATAAGGAAAAAGAGAGACATCACCCCATATAAGTTCGTATGCGGGTTCAACTTGATTAATTAACAATATTACTCCATCGCTAATTAGTAGTGTTAAAGGAGCTAAAAAAAAAAATCCAAAGTAGCCTATAATGACAAGTATTCCCATTAAATGAAAACTTTTTCGTACCAATTCCATTTTAAATGGAATTTCTTGTTTATAGGGATCTTCTATCATCATTTTTTCAACATATCTTCTCAAACCGGATTTTCTTTCTGATACAACCGTACTACTATTTGAATCTTTAACTTGTAAATCTATTTTATTCTTTTTTAATTTAATAATCATAACAAAAACACCATTAATAAGGAGAACAATTCCTACCCACCATACCATAAATCCATTATAGGGATATGGGAAGAATCCCATATGAGAAGAATCTCTAAAAAAAAGATTATATAATCCAAAAATAATCAAACAAGATCCAGTAACAATTGTAGAAATTGCACCATATCGATTTTTTGCTCTATGACCTCCATATCCAATAAAAAACGTTAAAAAAGCAAAAATAAAGAGAATCAGGGATAATCCAATAGTGTATGCAATACTAACAAGGGTCCAAAAATCCATAGTTACCAATTAAATAACTTATTATTAGCATCAATCTAATTATTTTAATAATTAATAATCAAATAATTATTCTTTGGTTTCTAAAGATCCTTGTAATGAACCTATTAGAAACAGATTTCGTTAAAACTTTAAAAAAAGAAAAAACAAAATCCGTTCCAATATACTGTCCAGGATATCCTGAATTGGATTTCTTAAAAATTTACCAAGATCTCTATAATATCGAAATTGATCCTACAAAATTTATTTTGATTGAGAAGAATTATGATATAATTAAAAAAATGGGCTTTGATGCTATCTCTTTATGGGATTTCAGACGAGGAAAAGGAGGCTATCAAATAAATAAGCAGGTTAGGGTAGATGGTTGGGGAAGATTATATAAAAATGACTGGTATCTTTGGGATGGTGTTTTCAAAGATGAAAAAACAATCGATAATTGGGAGTATTTACAACTTCCATCTAAGGAAAGCTTAAGACTATTAGAAAAATTTTTACCTAAATTAAGAGATAAATTAAGTATTATTTTATCCTTGCCTGGATTATTTGAAAAAACATGGCAATCAATGGGGCTTATTTATTTCTCAAAATGTTTAAAAAGAAATAACTTATCTTTTATCCAAAAGGTGGTAGGCTTTTTCTCAGATTATATAAAGAGCTTAGTTTCAACTCTAGAAAATATTGGAGTGGATATATTTCTTATTGCTGACGACTGTGGCTATAAAAATAATGAATTCATCCCAAAAGCGATGTGGAAAAGATTATTTTTTAAAAATTATTATAATATCGTTAATTCTATACACAACCATAATAAATTAGTTATATTACACTCCGATGGCTATATCTCTAATTTAATTGATACTTTTATCGAAATTGGATTTGATGGAATTCAAAGTTTGGAACCCTCTGCAGGAGTGAACATTTTTCCTCTTTTTGAGAAATTTATGAATAGAATTTGTTTTATTGGCAATCTAGATATTTCATTTTTAGCCTATGGGACTCCTATTCAAATTAAAAATTATGTTATTAAATTATTATCAAAAGCAAAAGAAACTACAACACCTCTTATTGTCAGCCCTACTCATCAAATAAATGCAATTGCTAAACCTGAAAATATTAGAATTATGATTGAAACCGTAAAAAATTACAATTTCTTGGTTTAAAATTTATAGTTGACTTTAAAACCAACTTTATTAAGAAAAAGTACTTTTATCCAGATATTATACAAGTTAATAAACTAATAATAAAGAACATTTTTATATATAAAACGAATAACAAAAAATAAATACCACAATCTACTTTAAATATAAATATGGTTTAAGATAATTATTATCTAATAAAATATCAACTTCTTTTAATATTAACCAAAAGTGAAGGAGAAATTGAGCCAAATGGATGCTAGTACCCCCGAAACACTTGATGACCTATTAAAAAAGCTCCTTGCAGCTATTCCGGAAGTGAAAGCTGCAGCAATAGTCTCTGCTGAAGGGCTTCCAATTGCTTCAGCTCTTCCGCGTGATGTTGATGAAACAAGAATCGCCGCAATGACCGCCGCTTTACTCTCCTTATCTGAAAGGGCTATTATAGAGATGAATAAAGGGGATTTTGATCAGTTATATATAAAAGGGAGCGACGGATACCTCTTAATCCTACAAGCAGGTCCCAATGCTGTGTTAACAGTCTCCGCTGATAAAGACGTACGACTTGGGTTAATCTTACTAGATTGTAGAAGAACGTGTGAAAAAATAGCTCAATTAATTTAAATTTGAGTTTTAGTAATCTTTTATTTGATTCTCTAATTATAGGAAAACCAAAAATTATTAATTTTATGGTACATTTAAAATTTCAATTATACTTCATCTATTTAACTGGTGTATAGTCATTTTCAAACTTTTTCAAATTCAAGGGAAAATTGAGATTCCACCGTTTTTGTTTGACCAACCAAAGGATGTTTCAGCCCGTATAATTCTATCTGAGGATTATGAGGGGATTATTACTAGAGATTATGGATTTATTATTGCAATAGTCGATGTTGTTGACGTGGGCCCTGGAATAATAATTCCTGGGAATGCAAACACATTTCATGAGGTTGAATTTACAATCCTTTCTTTTAAACCGGTGATATCTGAAGTAGTGGAAGGAGAAGTAGTAGAAATTGTCGATTTTGGATCTTTTATAAGACTAGGACCACTTGATGGATTGGTTCATGTTTCACAGATATGCGATGATTATATTTCATATGAACAAGTAGGTAATCGATTTATAGGGAAAGAAACAGGAAAAATTCTTGAAGTAAATGATATTGTGCGTGCTAAAATCATAGCAGTATCATTAGGCACTGGAAGGAGTGGAAAATTGGGTTTAACTATGAGACAAAAATTTTTAGGAAAAGAAGATTGGATCGAACAAGATATTGAGGATGAGTATACTGAAAAAGGAGAAGAAA
>JAEOSD010000144.1 GCA_016840545.1 Promethearchaeota archaeon | reverse complement strand
CGATAATCAAACCATTTTACAAAACCAGTCTTTCTTTTGCTCATAAATTTTTCTCCTAAACTATTAAATTTCCTATTTTAAGATGACGTAAAAATTAATTAGGAGAAGAAACTTTGATTTTAAAATTTTTTTAATAAGATTTGATTTCTTTTACTAAAATCATTAAAAAGAAAAATAAGTTCCAATTATATTTATTGAATATGAGCATTTTCAGCAAAGTTATAGAAATTTATGAAGAATATTTTATTTGTACTCATTGTTTAGGTAGGATGTTTTCTCTTTTAGGGAGCAATACCACCAATCAATACAGAGGAGAGTCTCTATTACTTTCAATAACAATGGAAAACCATAGAAATTATTTAAATCATGACAAAAATCAAAGCAATTCAATTAAAAATTTAAAGATTCTAGCTGAAAAGGCTCATTCTACTACCGCACAGAAAGTTTTAGAAAATGAAGGTTTAAATTACAAAAAACCTGAAATTAATCCAACTTGTTATTTATGTAATGATATTTTCTTAGACTTACAAAAATATGTAAATGAAGCAATAAGTAAAGTAAAGGAATATGAATTTAACAGTTTTTTAGTTGGAACTGAAATAGATTCACAGATTGTTAATAAAGAGGACATTTTCAAGGCAAAACTTAATTTATTACATGCAGAATCGTTTAAGAGTCACTTTAATAGAGAAATTGGAAAATTATTACTAAAATTACTACATAAACCTCCTGATTTCGCCAATCCAGATATTACCATTGTTTTTTCTTTGAAATTCAAATCATTCAATATTAACTTTCTTATTAGATCTCTCTTCATATATGGAAGGTATAATAAATTTGTAAGAAATATACCCCAAACTCATTGGAATTGTAGGATATGTAATGGAAAAGGATGTCAGATTTGCAAGTTCTCTGGAAAGCAATACATGACGAGTGTAGAAGAGCTTATGAGCCCTGAGTTTATTAAACAATCATATTCAACAAAATCAAAGTTTCATGGTGCGGGTAGAGAAGATATTGATGCTAAAATGTTAGGTGAAGGTAGACCTTTCATTCTTGAATTGAAAAATCCTAAAATAAGAACTTTAAATTTGGAAAAGATCCAGCAAAGAGTAAATAAAAAGAATAAAAGGAAAATTAAAATATCTGAATTAAGATATACTAATAAAAATCAAGTGAAAATAATAAAAGCAAATGCTGAAAAAGCAAGAAAATTATATAGAGTATTGGTTAAAACAGGAAAAAATTTCACTAAATTAGAATTCGAGCGTTTTATAACTAAATTAAAGATTGAATTAGAAAATCAAATTATTAAACAAAAAACGCCATTAAGGGTGTCTCACAGAAGGGCTAATAAAATAAGGAATAAAAAGATTTATAAAATTGAAGGAAAATATCTTAAACCACAATCTTTCGAATTTTTAATTGAAACACAGGGAGGAACTTACATTAAGGAATTAATTAGTGGGGATGAAGATCGAACAAATCCTTCATTTACCCAAATTTTTGAAGATTCTCTCATTTGTAAGGAGTTAGATGTATTAAAAATATTTTGATCAAAGAATTCTAAGAGTCTTAAATTAAGTTTTTAGAACTAAGTATAGACATTAGAAAAATAAATAAACTATGAATAATAAAACAACTTATAATTCTAATTCGCGAACAAGTTAGGTGAATTAAAATAACTTTGCATAAAGGTTACAGGAACAAATCGCGTAAAAGGCATAGAAAAAAAGCTAGGGATAAAGGTTTAGGATCTATTGAGAAATTTTTAGTTGACTATAAGATGGGAGATAAAGTTGACATTATTACAGATCCTTCAAAACACAAACGTGGTATGCCCCATAGAAGGTTCCATGGCTTAACAGGCACAATTATGAACCAAAGAGGACGCTGTTATGAAGTCCAAGTAAAGTTAGGAAACTCAAAGAAGTTATTAATAATAGGTAAAGAACATTTACGTTTAAATAATGCGTCATTAAAATAGAAGTGAGATTTTAAGGTGTAAATCATGTCGGGAAGAAAAGTCAACGAAAAAACAGTATCAATCCCAGAAGTTAAGAAAATTATGGAAAGAGTTAAGAAAAAAGTTGAAGAAATTGATCCTGAAGAAGGTTTATCACATTTTCAAGAAATTACATTTAACTACGTGAATAGATTTGCCAAAATGAGTGAAAAAGATGCTAGAAAAATTCAAAAATTCCTAATGGAAAAATATGAAATTGAAGAAGTTTACGCTATTAATATTGTGAATGTTGTTCCTAAAACGATTCAAGAATTAAGGATGATATTAGAAAAAAGTTTCACTGGAAAAAGTTTGAGTGATAATCAATTACAAGATTTGCTTGCAAATCTTGAAGGGTTTAAAACATAATCTTGTTATAAGAATTTTACAAGATGAGTTTTAAATAGCGAAGAATTTATAAATCCTTGTTGTTTTAAATTTTAATGAGTATTCCTTCTCAAAAAAGAGAAATTCAAAATAAAAATTAGTATGCGTATTGGAAAAGTAAAAAATAAGAAAATTGGTGGAAATGGAAAGACGTTTAGATCGGTACAGAAGGCCTTCACGCAGACCACCATATCAAAAAAGGGGTCCAGGAGAGAAGAAACAGTTTATAAAGAAATTCAGAGAATTAATAATCCTAGATATATTATTACATGGACATCCAGATGAAGATAAGCCAAGTTGGTCTAAAACACCAATCGCTCAAGTTTTAACTTTTCCAGATTTCGTTCTTTACGAGGTTAAAATTAATAAAGATGCTGATATTAAAGTCCAAGAAAAAAATATATATGAGGAATTTCTAAGGCAAAACAAATTAAGAGAAGTACTAAAAAAAATTGATTATAGTGGATTAACTAATACTTCAAAAGCTTTAATACAGCCAATACTAGAAAAAGAAGTACTAAATTACGAGGCAGAATTTATAAATTTTTTTAATAATTCAACATCAATTACACCACGGATGCATGCCTTAAAATTATTACCCGGTATAGGCCAAAAGCATATGTGGGAAATTCTTGAGGAAAGAGAACGACAAAAGTTTGTTACTTTCCAGGATATTGCAGATCGTACTAGTATTTCAAATCCGCCCAAATTAATTGCCCAAAGAATAATTAAAGAGCTCCAACGTGAAGGAGTAAAATATTACTTATTTTCGAAGACTCAGAAATATGAATGAAAATTATGAATAGAAAAGAAGTACAATTAATTCTAAAGCAATTAAATTTTACTCCAAAGAAAAAGTTTGGCCAAAACTTTTTAATTGACTCAAAGGTACTGCTTAAAATTATATCTGAAGCAAATCTTAATGAGAATGACATTGTGGTTGAGATTGGAGCCGGTTTAGGGGCATTAACTTCGGAATTAATTTTAAATGCCAAAAAAGTATATTCCTATGAGATTGACTCAACACTCTTTCGATATGTGAAGGAAAAATTTTCTGACTTAAGTAATATTGAACTTTTTAACCAAGATATTTTACAAGTAAAAATCCCTTATCACAATAAAGTTGTTTCAAATATTCCATATAAATTAACAGGGCCTATAATCCAGAAAATTTTCTATAATGAGCAACCTCCTGAAGGAGTTTTAATAATTGAAAGAAGTATTGCCAATAGAATTTTTTTATCTGGAACCTACAAAGACTTCTCAAGAATAAGTGTAACATTTAATGCATTTATGGAACCACTTAAAAAACAAATTATATCTTCAACTTGTTTTTATCCTCGCCCTAAAATTGACCTTGCATTAATTAAAGTTAAACCAAGGGACAAAATAAAATCCTTTTTATTAGAAAAAAGAAATATCGAATTTTTCTTAAGATTTATCGCGAGTATTATGCCTTATAAAAACAAAAATTTAGTAAATGCTCTGGAATTATTTTTTAAAAACAACAATTCTTTTGAATATTCCAAAATAGAATTATTGGAATTTCTAAAAGAATTTAATCTTCAAAATATGAAGATTTTTCAGTTTAATATTGATGATTTAATAGACATATGCGCACAAATTTTTAATTGGATAAAAAAATAGTATTTTGGTAAGTATTAGGTGAATATTATAAAAGAAATTCCCGATCCAATTATTATAAATAAATTTAAGAGCGTTTACTCCCCCTCTGACGATTCTTACTTAATTATTGATTATTTTAAAGAAAAGATTAGTAATTCTGATTTTGATGGCCTGGAATTCAATAATATAAATAATATTTTAGACATGGGAACAGGTTCAGGAATTATTCCCATATTTTTTCTACTCATTAAAAAAAAATATTCTAAATTTAACCCAAAAATATATGCTTCAGATATATTAGAGAAAGCTATAGTTTGTAGTAAATTAAATGAAAAAATTAATCGCTTTGAAAATGAAATCATATTTCTCCAATCAGATTTGTTTAACTCATTTCCTCAGAATTTAAAACACACTTTTAATATCATTATATTTAATCCACCTTATTTACCTTCAATTGAGATAGAAAAAGTTAATAATAAAATGCCTATAAACTTTAGTTGGGACGGAGGCATTAAGGGAATTGAAGTTTTAAAAAGATTTATTAATCAAGTGATTGAGTTTATAGATATTAACGATAAAAGTGGCCCATATATATATTTTATCAGTTCAAGTAGAGCCGATATCAAAGAATTAGATAATTTAATTCGTGAAAGAGGCTTTAAAAGAAGAGTTGTGAAAAGAAAACATATTTTTTTTGAAGACATTCTTTTGAATAGGCTAGAATTGAAGTAATAAATATGAAATTGCAAATATTAAAAAGGTCTTCTCATTCTTCTTTTTTCTAACAAGAAAATACCACTTTTAGTTATAGTTCTTGATAAATTATTAAATAAAAGGTCTATTTCAGGAGGTTTAAAGACTGCTCTTTTATGGGCTTCAATTTGAGGAATTGGTAAGCCATAAAACTCATTAAGACTTGAAATTGGCAATAAGATTGATGAGATTAAATTTGCTTTTTTTGTTGCTTCGTTATTAGAACTTTTCTCATCCATAAAGAATTCAATTCTACATGGTGTATCATGTAAAGCAGTTTTCAAATAAAATGCATAAAAATTCAAAGGGAAGTAATAAGGTATTTCTTTTTTAATACCTGTATCTCTAATCTTATCAACTTCTCTTTTACAGTTAAAAATACAACTTCTTTCCGATTTATTCAAAACACGATTAAATAAATCTAAGTCTGAAAAATAATCAGTTATTTGTCTATAATTTATTTTTAGAAAATCTGTTAATCGGGTTGTATTTGGTTTTAACATTTGGATAGAGTTTCTAATCAAATGAGTTAAAGCAGAGGTTCTTGTATCTTTTATTGATCCTATTAGAATAATACCTTTTTCTTTGCAATTGGTATATAATCTTTCATATTCTTTTAATAATCTATCATATTTCTTAGAAAGTTCCAGATCCTTCGAAAAAATATAATTAATTGGCATAATAACTATGGATCCATCCAAAATAACAAGATCAATATCAGAATTTTTTAAAATGAGATTATTTAATAAATTCAACTCCATATATGTCATATCCATTGAAAGGTTGGTATCAACTTCGTTTTCTCCTCGATTAATATAATTTCCTTGTACCTTGTAATTATTATAACCGCTAATGTCTGGAAAATATTCAATTTTTGAATAATCATTTTGATAGAAGTAATATTTAACTGCCATCGCTTTTAAAAATGAAAAATCCACATTCATGAATTTTTTAATTACTGAACTACCATCTACACTTACAACATTTAATCCTCTAATATTAGCTGATTGAACCTCTTTTTTAATCCTTTTTTCTTTTATATAGTAATTAGGATATTTTATAAATGGGGAAAAATCTAAATCTTCAATATTGTTGAAAATAATTTCTACAAATTTTTTCTTTAATTTTTCTAGTTCTAGATATTCTCTAGCAATTTTCTTTAAATCATCTATTATTAATTGTTCTTTAGTTAATCCTATAGGATTTATCTCAGAAATAATGTTCTTTGGTTTAAATTTAGGCGTTTTCAAAGAACTGTCTTTAATGGTCATTAAGATTATAAATTAAATAAAAGAATATTAATCATGATGAGATTATTAATTTTATAATTTTCAGAATTACTTTTAGATATTAATTGGTTAATTTAGAATGCCCATTCAATTAGGAGAGAATTTTTGGATACTTGTTATTTTAACGTCTCTTGAATTATTCTTAATCATTGTTCCAGTATTTATTTCAGCAAAATTGGAAAAAAAATCACTTAAAGAAGAATTTAAAGAGATTGGCTTTTTTAGAGAGGTTAAAAATACATTTAGGACTTATCTTAAAATTATTTTAGCCATAGATATTGGAATTTTCTTATATTTATTTAGTGGATTTTTATTGTTTGTATATAGAAACATCTTGATTGAGAGTTTATTTGGAACTAGATTTGTAGAAGAGGGAATTACAAATATCATAAATACTGAGCCAATACAACCTTCATATATTGAAATTTCAATTGTAATTATTTTACAGCTCTTAATTACAGGGCCTTGTGAAGAAGGGTTTTTTAGGGGTTTTTTAATTCAAAAACTCAACTCTAAACTAAAATTAATTGATTCGATTCTATTATCTTCTACTTTTTTCACTTTATACCATGTTCCTCCATTCTTGGTTCCAATACAAACAATTGTTACTTATTTTGGATATTTTTTTACTATAGGTTCCTTATTTGCTCTGATTTTTATTTACTCTGGAAGATCTTTAATTATGTGTTCAATTACTCATTCTATTTTTAATATATTGGTCTTACTTTTATGACCTCTATCGTATAAAAAAAATTACTTTTTAAAAAGAAATATTAAATAATAATAGATATAATTTTTATTAAAAGAAAATTATAAAATAACAGATTTTTAAAAACTGTTATTTCAAAATATTCTAAAATATCTAATATTATTCACCAGAAAGATTGACTCGTTGAGAAGAATGATGGATTATGATTTCACTTTTAAAATAATGATGTTAGGGGACGCTTCTGTCGGAAAAACGTCGCTAACTATTAGATATATTTCCGGATTCTTCTTAGAGGATCTTAAATTGACGATAGGTGTTGATTTCTATTCAAAAACAACGTATTTTCAGGAAAAGAAGGTAAAATTACAAATATGGGACTTTGGTGGAGAAGAAAGATTTAGATTCTTACTTCATCAATATTGTAAAGGAGCAAATGCTGCGTTCTTCTTATATGATATAACAAATCGTTTATCGTTAGACCATTTACCTGATTGGACCCAGATAATTCGAGAGCATTCTGGCGACATTCCAATAATGTTAATTGGTTCAAAGCTAGATTTAGAAGAGTATAGAGCGGTCCCTAGAGAAGAAGGTATACTAGCAGCCAAAAAGTATAATCTTTCATCATTTGTGGAATTATCTTCCAAAACAGGAAAAAATGTCGAAGAAGCTTTTAATGTTATAACAGAAA
>JAEOSD010000143.1 GCA_016840545.1 Promethearchaeota archaeon | reverse complement strand
ACAATTTTTGCTCCTGATTTAACAATTTGTAAAATATCTTTAGCAAAGTCTTGCTCTGATTGATCGTAATGAGTAATTCCGCCCTGAGTTAGTCTTGGTTTCCCTGCATTTGGTTTAATCGATAATGGTTTATTAGTAATGTTTTTCATTTCCTTAATTAATTCAATCATCTCTTTAGAACCTAAAGTACAGTTTCCTCCAATTACATCAACATTTTCATTTTCTACTTTTTTTATGCAGTCTTTTAAGGAGTTTCCCATTATTGTGAAAAATCCACGTTTAGTCTTTTTATACGTCATGGAGCTAATTATAGGTTTTTTTGAGACTTCTTTTACAGCTTGGATCGCAGCAACCATTTCTTCAATATCAGAAATGGTTTCTATGTGCCATAGGTCAATTCCAGGTTCTAAATATTTAATTTGTTTTAAATAACTTGAATACCATTGTTCATATGTCGCTTTTCCTATTGGGGGTTTATATTCTCCTGATGGACCAATATCCCCCACTATTAAATGATTAGGTGGGCATACTTCTTTTAAATTTTCTATAGCTCTCTCGTTAATTTCTTTAATACGATTTTCAAGTTTATATTTTTGTAGATTCATATAACTAGAACCAAAAGTATTTGTTTGACACATATCTGAACCAGCATCATAGTAAGCTTTATGAATTTCTGTGACTATTTCGGATTGTTCTAGATTAAGAATATCTGGTAATTTGCCTGGCTTGATACCGCGTTTAAATATTTCAGTGCCCATTCCACCATCAAATAAAATTATTTTCGAATCATCTTTTAGCCATTCTTTAAACAAAGTAATACTTTAATCAACTCAAATTTTTATTCTATTAATCCATTAACTTTTTAATTAATTTAACTGCTTCTATGGCATTATCAGCATAACCATCAGCTTGACATTCATTTACCCAATTTTGTGTAACTGGAGCACCACCTAATATCACTTTAAATTTATCTCTTATCCCCTTTTTCAGCAAAATTTCAATAAGCTTCTTTTGACCAATCATTGTGGTGGTTAAAAGAGCTGAAACTCCAATTATGTTAGCATTTTTTTCAAGAGCAGTGTTAATAATTTTTTCAGCAGATACATCAACACCTAGATCATATACTTCAAAACCATTCGCACTTAACATGGTTGCTACTATTGTCTTACCAATTGAATGTATATCGCCCTCTATTGTAGCAATTACAACTTTTCCTGATGTAACATCTTCTTTATCTGCTTTTAAATATGGTAATAGAATCTCCATTGATTCCTGCACAATAGTTCCTCCAAGCATCAATTCTGGCAAGAAAAACTCTCCTTCTTCCCATAATTCGCCTATACGTCGAATACCTGCCCCAAATCCCTTTTCAACCACGTTTAATAAGTTCATATTTTCTTCTATTGCCTTTTTTGCAAAACTAATTGCTTTATTTCTGTCTAAACTGACAATAGCTTCTGAAATTTCTTTATAAAAACTCTCTTGTAGCACTCAAATCTCTCCTAAAAGTTAGAAATTTGTTGATTTTTTATTCATATGAATATTTAATTAAAATTTCCAAGGTTTAAAAAATATAACTTATATCTCCCTTAATCCAAAATACTTTTCTTTATTAGTATTATTAGATTAACTGAAAAAAATATATATCCCTACACTTTATGAAATTTAAATAAAATTTATTTATATTTAAAATAAATTCGATAATAAAGGTGAAAATAAAATTCCAAGACGATATTATGCTAAATCTAAAAAAACCTATGCGAAAGATCAATCTTTTGAACAAGATCAAGTAGGAGAGGAGAAAGAACGATATTTAATCAGTATAGAGTTGATGAGTTTAAAGACACTTAAAGATTATGACATATTTGGCTGGCGAGGCGAATTTTATTTTAAAGTAGATGGGCCTAAGGTGTTCAAAGCTAGATGGCCAAATAAGGGGACTATCAAATTGCAAAGAAATCAAGAATTTACCTCAAAAGCTGATATGTCGCTATGGTCTCAATTTAAAACTGTTCGAGTAGATAAACCTGCAGTAGAAAACATAAAAGTAATTTTAAGGGAACGTGATCATTTGAAAAAAGATTATACTGTGTGTGAATATGAATACGAAATCAAATTACCATCAAAAACTGAATACGTTGTTTTACAAGATGAAAAAGAGAAAACAAAAGCTAAGCTTCGGATTCAAGCAACCAGAACCAGATATTAAATTATTTAAAAATATAATCTAATTTTTCTATTTTTTATTAATCAGATATTTACCTTTAAGATAAATTGAATCACATTATAGCGTAAATTTCTCATATTCAGAATTACAAGGATGATTATCAGTGACCCAAAATTCCTTTTTAAGTGGAAAAAGAATTATAGAGCCTAAGGTTCCCGCAGATGGTCCATGCGTACAGACTGTAAAATCATCTGGCTCCCTATTATCATGATCACTCAAAATGTCTTTTATTATCTTCATCGTAATTTGACCATTGTATCTTGTTAATAGCTCAATTTCTCTGTTATACCGTCTTATAGGAGATTCTATGGGCGAAATATCCATATCATCCATTTTAAATCGTACATATTCTGGTAAATTAGCATTTTCCAGTTCTTTAGTTTGATAATGATTAGTATGAGCCAAAATGTTATTTTCAGGTCGACGGATTGCATGTCGAGTGCTTGTGGTTTCAATTACACACGTATCTCTTGAAGTATCCATAAGTCCATAATGACATCCATTTGCACGACCAGTGAAGTTAATAATAAAATCGATAGCTTCTTGCGTCGTTGCGCAACGTTCTAAAACTTCTTGTACTATGAAGGTACCAGGAACACCTTTTAATCTAAAATCTAGCGGTTCTTTTTTCCATGCACGGCCATAATTATAACCAATTGCTAAACCTTTCTCATTTATTCCCATATGGCAACCTGTAAGAGGGTATTGGGTAAAATTTATATTTCTATAACCATTTTCAGGTATTTCTTCACGAATTACTTGGAACGGCTGGAGTACATTGGGAAAATCATAATTACGTCCAAAAATCATTGAATTGTCTGATGTAGCTTCAGGAAGAGCGAATATCATTGAACAAGCTTGAATTGGAGGATTTTTATAGATAGACTTTGGATCGCCTGACATTACCTCGATAAAGTGAGCTCCATATATGATTCCTCTTTTTATTCCAGCTCCTTTTCTTAGAGCCATCATTTTTTCAAACTGATTAGGAAGAAGTTGTTGTAAAGGCTTCTTTATATTCTTCTTGCCCATAATACCTAAAGCAAATTTAACTATTGAAAGAGGTATTAGTTTAGAGGTCACTTCTGAAAACATTTTCGAATGGAATACAGTGTCAAACATATTATGAATTTTATCTTTCAATTTGTCTCCCTGTTGAAATCCTCTTTCAGCAGGATTTCCCTCTACCTTAATAAAATCAACCATTTTTATCCCTTTCTTTTTATATGTTATAATTTCCTCTCTTGGATTCTTAATAATATAATTGCTATTATTACTATTGATAATGCTACAATAATTTGAATTATACCAAAACCAGCAATCTGTTCTGCAAAAATATCCCCTAAAGCTAATGAAATCACTAAAGTAGCTAATTCAAATAGAGCAAGATAATTAAGTATCGCCAGAAACTTATTTTCTATCGCTGAAGATTTAGTATTGAGTGTATTTCTCTGCCTATTTAGCGTTTTTCTTATCCTTGAAATGACATCATCCGTTGCTTTTGAGAATGTAAAGCCATCTAATTTATCAATTTGTTCATTGAACATACTTGTCTTGAACGTACTTGTAAATAATAATCTAGTAATTTTTGAAATAATTATATCTTTATTCAATTCAAGGATAATCCGGTTTAATTCTGTTTCAAGTTTCTCTAATCTATCAATTTTAACTCTTAAAGTTAATTGTTCTTCCATTGCCCGAGTTTCTGAGATAATTTCATCAAATCTTTCAGCAACAACTAAAATATTTTCCATATGCATAAGTATAAGGAAGCGTTGTACATTTCCAACCTCGGGAGCGAAGATTGTATCAATCATTAAATTTTTCATTGAATTTGGATCTAACAAACCAGGACCAGGAATAACAACATTCCCAGCATGCGTAATCATTACAAATTCATCCTTATAAGGAGAAAGATTCTTCAAATTTATTTGGTCCCTGTAAGCAACTGGATCTAACTCACGGTACTTATCAGTTCGTAATGTAAGACCTATAGCATAGTGTGCATTTTTGCCAATTTGTTTTCCTACAAAACGATAATCAGCTCGATTGAAATCTGGCTTAGCATCCCAGATTATCCAAGTATGATGCCAAGGCTCCAAAACAGATTCTAATTTTGGTTTATCAGCAAAATGTCCTTTTTTAAGCAATTCAATGACATTATCTCTTATTTCTAAAAATTTCTCAGTTATAGGTCTTCTAGTATTTTCAAGAATGATATTCTCTGGTTTTGATATTTCTATAAAATCCTCAATAGTATGATAATTATCAAAAATCAGCTCACAGTGTATCACCAAAACAGACCCATAATGAACATGCCCTTCCAATCTGATTTTGCCCTCAATATGAGGTGTTATTAGGCAAGAAAATCTATCTCTTCCGATTTTAAAACAAATAGGGGCATATAAATGTGATTGACTAGAAATCCACTTTAAAGGTTGATGACACTTGAACCCAGTTCTCTTTTCGTTGATTGCACAATGATAATCCTTGTAGACTTTATAAGAACTCTCCTTTTCCAAAAACTCTCTTATATCTGGAAGATTAAAATAAAGTCCTAATTCATAAAATTTCCAAAAGACAAGAGTTGCCTTAAAACTATATCCTTCTTCTATAGGATTTATCATTTTTTTTCAGATAATTAATTGTTAAAATCAATAAAATCTTAAATAATAATAAAATTCCATTTTCTCTAAAAAATTTATCCTTCTTTATTGTCCTAAAACCAAACATATTTTTTTGATTAAAGTCATTATTGATTTAGTACTAAATAACTGAATATATTGCATACAAAAGGAGATTTTTCCTGAAAATCAAACAAAATAATCCAAATAATTTAGAATTAGCTATAGGTATGGCTAGTGTAAAAGATGCTGGTGGTATCCATAATATCTTAATGAAAAATCTAGTTGAAATCGAAGATTTTGATAGCATTTCTAAAGAAGAAAGAGGTACCTTAGAAGAAAACGGTTTTTTAAGAAAAAAAGTAGATGTGGAGTATTACAAACATTTAATTGAGGATCCTACTGTTGATGTTTATATTGCGAAATACAAAAGTAGAAACGTAATTGGCTTTGCTACATTCCATAAATATGAGACTGATGTTAGGTCTGTTCGCGATACATCAATTAGTTTACATATCGAAGATGATCTGACAAAACAATTATTAACAAGTAAAAATAAGAAGTTCGCCTATTTAGATCAGATAAGTATTATTCCTAAATTTCAACGAAAGAAAATAGGAACAGCTATTTTAAATAAGGCTTTAGAAGAATTAAAAGATCCTATAGTTTCGTTTATTGTGAAAGTTCCTATAACAAATAAAGCATCTGCTTATTGGCACGAACAAAATGGATTTACACTCGCAGCAACATGCGATGGAGCCTATAAAGGAAAAATTTTTGAATGGTGGATTTATATCCATTGGAATAAAAAAAATTAAAATTAAGGAACTAAAAAACCTTATAAATTTTAATAGAAAGAAAGGAAATTACCCTTTTTTTGATTTAGCTGCTCCCTTTTTTTTATTCAAATTCTGATACTACTTTTAAAGATTCAATGATCTTAAGGATGTCTCCTGCTAATTCGTATCTTTGATCTCTATTTTTATCACGATTTAAGTGTTTTTCAACTTTTAATGGAGTTCCAATTTTTACACGTATTCCATCCGCTTTAATCATATTGAACAGTTTTGTCTTCTCTGAATAGATTGCTAATGGAATAATTGGAGCACCTCCTGCAACAGCGAATTTAATTATCCCTGCCATAGCTTTTAATTGAGTCTCAGGATCCAATTTTGATTCAGGTGTCATTGCTACTAGGTCACCAACTTCATTAAGATAATGAAATACTTTATCAATTGGTTCTGTATCCTCTTTATCATAAGTGCTACGGAACATACCAAGTGCCTTTAAAACAGGTCCATAAATCTGATGGCTCATTAATTTATGATGTACCATAAAATGAATCCTACGTCCAGATACTTGGCTTATTATTGCAATATCCCTTAAAGCATTGTCACTTATAGTTGTTAATATTGCTTTATCCCTAAGAGGAATATTCTCTTTTCCATCAATTTTTAGGTCAGTAAAAAGTGATAACCCTGCCCAACTAAGTCCTTTAACTGTGCCATACAGAACATCATTCAACAATTCCTTACTAAAAAGTTTATCTTTTCCCTTCGTTTCTGGTTCTTGAGTTATTTCTGCCATTTTTTTATACCTTTTTTTTATTTTATTATAATTTATCTACAAAATCATTAACTTCCTCCATTCGTCTCTCATAATATTCCTTTAATTCCTTTTCAGACACAAATGTTGGAATTACTTTTTCTAAAAAAATATCAAATATAGTTGATAATTTAGTCTTATGTTGTAAGGTTTCGAGGAATTCTTCCCCCAATTCCTTTAAATTTTTAATAAATTCTGTCAATTTATCCAGTATACCTCTCTTTTTAATTCCTAAGATAAATTATCCCATTTACCACATCTAGATCCCCATCTAGCGATAACTTTATCGCCCTGTTCTGGAATCTTAACTTGAACAATCTCGCAATTATTGGGACAATCTCCACAATTAAATGCGGACGTTTTAAATTCAATTTCTGCGACTTCTAGACCTCTAAAACTTGTTTCATGTTCGTGTTCCACATAATGATCTCTTACAAGTATCGCCATTCCTAATGCACCCATAAGAACGTTATATTTCGGAACTAAGACTTTGCAACCAAGATGCCTTTCAAATGCTTGAACAATTCCTTTATTATATGAGACACCTCCCTGAAAAACAACAGGCTCATCCAATTCTTTTCCTTTAGACAAGTTATTCAAATAATTCCGGACAAGGGAATCACATAAGCCAGCAATAATATCTTCTTTGGAATAACCAGCATTTTGTTTATGTATCATGTCTGATTCTGCAAAAACAGTACATCTACCTGCTATACTTGATGGATTCTTAGATTGTATTGCATAATCACCAAATTCTTCAATAGGAATTCCAAGTCTTGTTGCTTGATGATCAAGAAAAGAACCTGTACCAGCAGCACAAACTGAATTCATAGCAAAATCTACAATAATTCCGTCCCTGAGAATAATAATTTTTGAATCTTGTCCCCCAATTTCAAGAATAGTTCGCACATCAGGAAACATAGATTGGGTTGCAACTGCATGAGCAATTATCTCAGTTTTGGCAAGATCTCCTCCCACTACCGCCTTGGTTAAGTATCTTGCTGATCCTGTTGTACCACAACAACGTATTGCATAATCTTTCAATTCTGGATTATCTTCTATATTAGTTCGTAATTCTGCCATACCTACTTTAGC
>JAEOSD010000142.1 GCA_016840545.1 Promethearchaeota archaeon | reverse complement strand
GATTTATATCTTTGAAACGCCAATACTTCTACATCTTCTTTTGTGAACAATTTTTTTTAAACAACTCCTTCATTAAATAATTTAAACGTTAATCTTATTATCAAAAAAGAAAGTTTTACATTTAATTATTTGTATTGAGATTTATAAGCTGTTAAAACCACAAAATTAAAAATTCATTGTATTTTAATAGTATTATTAGACTATAAAATTTTTCAAATTTAGCCTCCGTGGCTTAGTGGTAGAGCAGCAGACTGTGAATGATTAAAGCTTTCTCTCTGCACTTGTAATCTGCCGGTCGTGGGTTCAAGTATTCAGAGCATTTGGTTCTGAATTGAAATTCCCACCGGGGGCTTTATAAATTTGCTACTCTTTCTAACTAAATATTTTAAAGAAAGCCTTAAATCAAGTAATATTATAAATCTTTAAGTTAATATTTAGATCAAACCTTTAAATTTCGAAAATGAACAAAATTAACCAAATAATTTTATGCATTATTGATGATGTAAGTTCAGATCATTTTTTTAACTTAATGTATAAAGGTCGTCTTCCAAATTTTGAAAAATTAATGCAAAACGGAATTTTTTCAACGAATTGCATAACAGATTTTCCAGCAATAACATTTCCAACTCAGGTCTCAATAATTACTGGTACATATACGGGTGATTATCGAAATGAATTATGTCACGGTGTTCCAATGTATGATTGGATGGAACGAAGTGTCTCACCTCCGATATTACGTTCATATGGTACTTATGGTTCTGACGAGCGAGTTCAAATTTATAAAATAAATGAAGATATTGGAAATAAATGCCAAACTATATTTGAAATGGTTGACGAGGGAAATTCCGCTAGTATAGCTCAATTTATCAATAGAGGCACCAAATATTTCTTCCCAGAAAGAAAAACAAAACTAATCATGTACTATCTCTTCATAAAATATTACAAAAACATTAAAGAAATGATGATAAGAGCAAATACAATTATTGTAAAGGAACTTCTAAAAACTTTTAAAACTCCAAGTGAATTTTTTGAAAACCAAGAACCCCCAATTATCTCACTTTTATGGTTTGTTTCCTCTGATTTATTAATGCATAGTTTTGGTTATGATTCAAAAATTTATGAATTAAATCTTCGACATATTGATAAAGTAATGGGATATTTGATTGAAGAACTCGATAAATTAGGATATTTGGATGATACAGTATTAGCTATAACCTCCGATCATGGAAATTATAAGGCAAATAAGATTGGAAATATGGGCTTATTTCTTAGAAGTAAAGGATTAACGCAATATCATCCTCGTAAAAATATTAAAGGAAATATGGATCTAGCCGAATTTGGAGGATTAGGGTTTTTTTATTTTAAACCGAATAATCCAATTTCAAAGAAAATTTGGAAGTATCCAAACTTGGAGAGTCTTAAAGTATATGGCCCAAAGAAGGTAAATTTATTTCAAGAATTATTTAAGATTGATGGTACTGAATTGATGTATTATAAAGATGATGAAAATTCGACAGATAAAGGCATAATTTATTTAAAGAGGAAAATTCCTGAAACAAATAAAATTGAATCTGGATATATTGAATATCGGGGAAATTCTAAAGATCTTAAAACAAAATATGTATCTGAAAATCAAAATAATGATATTTTTGGATATTCTGATGATGCGCTCGCATTTAAATTGTTGGATAACAAATTTCATTCAATTCAAGAATGGCTAGATGTTACTTATCATGCTAACTATCCAATATATCCGGATCTATTAATAAGACATTTTAAAAATCCTCGAAGTGCAGATATTATCATTAGCACTAAAGGTAAAATTGCTTATAACATTAAACATGGTCGAGAGAGGCGTAGTAGTTATTATTTGCATGATATTGGTTTAAGGAGGAGCACTGTTGTACCTCTAATAATAGCAGGGCCTGATGAGATCCCCCAAAGAGAAATATCTCATTGTAAAATAACTGATATTGTACCTACATTATTAAAATTGTTAGGAAAAACTCCTCATAAAAGTGTTGTAGGAAAAACTCTAATTTAAGAACTATCTGATATATTCTAATCTAAAAACTAAAAAAATAAGCTAACATTGAACAAAGAAATTTTAATTACTGGTACAGATGGATTTATAGGTTCATATTTAAAGAGCTATTTTTTAGATAATCAATATAGGGTATATGGAACTGTTTACAATCTGAGAGAACCTAATGATTATGAAGCAAAAATTGACTTTCGAAAAAAGCAAGATTTCGGAAAATTGCCAAATAAAACTTTTGATATTATTATACATACCGTTGGAATAGTGGATCAAACTGTTCCAAAAAAGTTAATAATGTCAGTTAATGCTAAAGGTACAAAATATATTTGTAATTGGGCTCTAAAGCATAAATGTAAACATTTTGTATTCGTTAGCTCTGTTTCTGCATATGGTTTTAAAGTGTTAGGGGAAAATCGTTCTGAAAAGAAAACAAGGAGAACCTTTGGAATTTTAAGCCTACCTTATATGAAATCCAAAGCAAAGGCAGAACGATATATTGAAAAAAGTGGGTTATATTATACTATATTAAGACTTCCTCCTGTTTTAGGTAAAGGTGATACTTATCTCTCTCCTGCAATTATTCCTAGACTCCTTCAAGGCACCTTTTTCTTTTGTGGTAAAAAGGATCGAAAATTTTCTACTCTTAATATAAAGAATCTAGGTCCAATTCTTACCAAAATAATCCAAGATGATCCTTATTTTGAGGTATTTAATTGTACTGATTTTGAAATTACTTGGAGTGAATTAATAGAAGAATATGCAAAACGGTTAGAGATTGACTTAATTAAGCAATATAAACCTTTATTGAGCTGCTTGAAAAGGTGGAGTGATAAACAATATTTACTGATATTAGGTTTTGCTCGATTTGGATGTCATTATTCAAATGATAAATTAATAAATAGATATAACTTTATCCCTATATACTCATGGAAAGATGGAATAAAAGAAGCAGTTGATGGTTATAAAACTAAAAAAGAAGATTGTAAAAAAAATTCCGTCTTATTGTAATTAACTAAAAGCTAATGATTATAAAGATATAATTATATTATTAATATTGTTTCAATAAGCTAGCTTACCTAATTAAGCTTCAATTTCTTAATAACAGGACTGATATTTTAATAATGGTTGAGTTGAATAAATTCATAGAAGAGTTAAAAAGTTTACGAAATATTGTTCGAATAACGGTAGTAGGAGATGGTGCGGTAGGGAAAACAACTTTAGTCCGAGCACTTCTTCGAAAAACTAAAAATTGTTCTGGAAATCATTCAAATATTAATTTAATAGAGGAAAAGGAAATTAAGCGTACTCCCTTCATAGAGATAGAATCTTGGACATATAAAGATTTGATAATTCAGTGTTATGATTTAGCAGGCCAAAGAATTCCAGGTGCTCATCCTTTAGATATTTTACAAAGTCAAGTTATTAGTTCAATAGATATTTTCATTTTTGTTTTCTCAGTTGATAGATATAAGTCTTTTGAAAACCTTAATAATTGGAGGACATTAATGAATTTAAATAACATGAGAAGAGATAATAACGGATTAATACTTGTTGGAAACAAAATAGACTTAGAGAGAAATGTATCAAGAGAACTAGTACAATTAATTGCTGGGGAAGACAGATACTTTCATTCATATGTAGAAACAAGTGCAACAAAGGAAATTGGAATTGAAGAATTATTAGATGAAATTGTTAATGTTGGAAAAAAAATCTTAACATTTTACAGTTCTTAATTGATAATTGTATGACTATTATAAATTGTAAACTCTGTAATGAAAAGATTAGTTTTGACCTTCATAATGCAGGAACTTACTTACATATAACTGAGTCAGGAAATCCTATGATTGGAAAATTATACACAGTCCGTGTAGGACATCAAACTAATTCAGGATCATTACATATAAATGTTGTTGTTATCGATCAAAGAGGTGAATATCGTGCTCATAAAGATTACTATGAAGATAAGCAACTTAAGAATAAAACAGCTGATATATGGGAAAAAATAATACATCAAATTCCAATAGAAATTCGAGCTTATTTATCCTTAGCAAATAATGAGGAAAAAAAAATTATCTCCTCCATTCCTGAACCATTTACTAAATCTGCTAATGAATGGTATGATGTTTTAATAAGATTAAAAAATGAAAATCCAAATAGTCAGTTGCTCAGCCTTCTTTCTGTTAAATGGGGTTTTATTATAGGTAAAGGAAAGCAGCTTTTACAGGATACTTATAATCCTAATTCCTGGAGTTATCCTATCTATATACGCTTACAAGCAAGATTTGCTCCTAGACCAGAATTAGTTGGAATAGCAAAAAACATGAACATACCTTCTGCTCCTCTTTTAATGCAATTAGAAGAAGGGATTGCTAGAGCTGAAACTTATTTGCGCTTAAATGAATATAATCTTATAAAAGAATTATATAATGACTCTTTGAGAAAATGGGGAAATGAAACTTCTATTGAAATGAAAACTGGGTTAATGCTTATTCAAGGATATTATGGTTTTGGGTTCTACTTCCTTGGGGATATCAGTAAAGGGCTTGAATTAATAGAACCAGCTTTTAATTTCGGACAAATAATTGAAAACCGTGAAGTAATTAGTATTACTGGAAATTTTTATGCCGCAGTGCTCCAATCCAGTGGAGAATTAGAAAAAACTTTACAGACTTACAATATTGTTCTAGATGTTAGTGAAGATATGGGTGATGAAAGAACTAAAGCTGTAATCTCAACAAATATGTCCATTGTTGAGTCAAAACAAGGATTATATGATAAAGCATTAAAACGTCAAAGAGCTATTTTAGAGTCACCAGTAGTCAAAGATGAATTTTTCTTAAGAGTTTCGCTCCAAAGCATTATCGCTGAGACGCTCTTTATAGCGGAGCGTTATGATGAGTCAAAAGAGTTATGTCAAACAATACTTCTTGAGAAAAATATGCCAACTAATTACAAATTTGATACCCTTTCCACCTTAAAGAAAATTGCCGGAAAGACGGAATCACCCGAATTATTGAGGTTTGTCACCAATAATCTACCAGATGATAAAGAATTTTTAGAAACTCCTGTATATAAAATTTTTAATTATGATTTACAAGCAATTAATGCAAAGTTACACGAAAACTGGCATGAATTAATTGAGTGTTTAAAGAACGAACGAGATATTATGTTTAAGAATAAATTGATAGAAGATGCGAGTGATATTGAAATTAGACTTGCTGATGGATACTTTAAACAATATCAAAAATCTGAGAAGCTTGAATATCTCAATCATGCATATAGCCATTTAGACTTAGCTAAAATTATTGCTATAGAGCAACAAAATCATCTAGATCATTGTAGATTGGTAATGCTTAAAGCATTTCTAGCTTCAGAAAGTAAACTATCTGAACAAGCAGAAATGAATTTTAAAGAAGCTTTAAAAATTGCTCGGGTATATAAATTAGCTAATCTAGAAACTCAAATTATCCAGCAATTAGATTTACTAAAAAAAGGTAGTATTGAAAAGTCTGCGGGTTCTATTTTACGGAAATTATTCAAAAGATTAACATTCAGAAAAGTTGAAGAGTCAAAACCAAAACAAAAAAATGTAATTTATGCGGTATCCATAGGAGCCCAAGATTCCACTTGGATGATGGTTTTACAAAATGAAAAAGATGGTAATCCTGAATATACTAATTATCTTTTAGGATTCCGTGATTTATGGAATCATTTAGGAACAGATAACATTCAGCAACAACAAAATTATTTTACAGTCAGTAAGGGAGCTGTTTTAATCGAGAAGTCACTAAATTTTCAATTAATTGCTCTAAGCAATCAATTAGATTATTTAACTAGATTAACACTTCAGAATCTATTACCTAAGATAGAAAATTTCTCCTATAAAAATATTCCAGAAAAGTTAACAGAACACGTGCAAGAACTGATTAATAGCACTATAAGTAATTTTTTCAAAGTTAAGTAAAGATCGATTTTTGGTTTTGTGAAGAGTATGGAACCTAAATTTATGTTAAAAGTATTAAAAATTAAAGATAAAACCAGAGTAAAAGTTCGTTTTAATGACACAGATGCAATGGGTATCGTACATTTTAAAAATTATTTAGTATATTTTGACGATGGTTTTGTCAGTTTTATGAATAACTTACTTGCTCCTAAAAGAATAGAGGACACTGTTCATGAAGGATTTGTATTTGGTGTTAAAAAAGTTGAGATTACTTATCAAGGTTCTGTAGGATTTGGGGATTATGTAATAGTTGAGACACAAATAACAGAAATGGGGAATTCTTCGGTAACTTTTCATCATGAGATTTTTAGGGAATCCGATAATAAATTAATTGCAACAATTAATTGCGTTAGGCTAGTTATGGAGCTTCGAACTAATAAATTAGTAAAAGTTAATGATTTTTTTACTAAATATCTTTAATTTTTAATAAGATTATACATTAAAATGATCATTCTATTTGATTATATTTTATAAAGATTAAAGAAGGTTAAGAATATGGATTCTAATATTGCAGCAGCTAATGCTCTTCAATATGTTTTAGAAGCTAAACCAGGGGAAACTATACTAATAATTTCCGATGATATGAAAAAAGAAGTAGGACAAGCTTTCGCAAATGGAGCAATTGAATTAGGGCTGTGGACTCGTTTAGTTATTTTAGAAACGGAAGAAGAGTTATTTAGAACAGAAATACCTGCTAATCTCTTAGAAATGCTAAACTCACCTTATAAACCAGATATTTTCATCAACATTTTTAGAGATACTAGTAAAGAAACACCTTTTCGAATTAAGATAGTTCAATTAGAGACTCGAAAGAAGCTTTCACGAGCGGGGCACTGTCCAGGTATAACTATGGATATGTTAACAAAAGGAGCTTTATCATTAAAAAAGGAAGAATATATTATAATGCAAAATAATGCTAGAAAGTTATTGACCGTACTACAAGAGGTAGAATTAGTGAAGGTAAAATCACCAAATGGTTCCAATTTCGAGTTAAGTGTTAAAAATAGAACTTGGTTCTCAGATACATTTATTGACTGGAAATTAATGAAATGGATGAATTTACCTGTTGGTGAAGTTCTTATAGGACCCATTGAAACCTCAATGCAAGGAACTCTAGTATGTGATCTAGCAATTGGTGGAATAGGTCCAATAGAAAAAAAAATTACGTTAGAGGTTAAGGACGGTCGTGTTGAGAGTGTTGTAAGTGAAGATAAAGAAGTTCTCAACAATGTTAAAGAAACACAAGCAATTGATGAGATGGCAAAACATGTAGGAGAATTTGCCTTTGGACTTAACCCTAAAGCCAGATTAGTCGAACAATTTCTCGAAGCTGAAAAAGTAGGTAATGCGATACATGTTGCGTTTGGCAACAATATGGATTATCCAGGCATAGTAGCAAATAATTCAGCACAACATCAAGACTTTTTGATTGATAAACCAACAGTAGAAGTATTTTACACAAATGGTCGTTCTCGTATAGTGATGGATAATGGAAAATTGATTATATAATTAATTTTTACAATATATCTATTTTTTATTAAGTAATTTGAATAGGGGGTATAA
>JAEOSD010000027.1 GCA_016840545.1 Promethearchaeota archaeon | reverse complement strand
GATAGTAATGAAAGGTGGGATTACCGCATAAGATTCCGCTTGCTAATCTTGCAAGTTCGAGTTGAGGGTCCAATAATGAGAGATGAGTACCAAGTAAAATTTCCTTTTTCATTCCGTATGGTGTGAAATCTTTCCATTTATTAATGCGTTGAAGATATCCGTGTTTTCCTAGTTCGGGAAACAATACATAAACATCTTGAGACTTATCTATTCTTGGATGTAATTCTAAGCAAAAATCTTGTAATTCTATGCAATAATCTTTTTCCTCATTATTTAACATTGGAAACACGTTGTCATTAAAGATTTTAAATACGTTTTCCAATGTCATTTTTTCATGAATTTCATCATCAATTATTTTCTCTTGCATTTTCATTTTCGTCAACTTTAACTAAAAATAGTGATTTTGAAAGAATTTATTTTAATTAGTCTAAATTTTTTATTACAATTAAAGTTTAAATAAAAAGTAGAGAAAATCAAAGGGTTAGCCTTTAAATAATTGTCTAAATATAATTCTTTTTTATAAAATTTTGAACTCTTTTAATTTCATCTAAATGAGTTTCTTTTTTTGCAAAAATATAGAATCGTACATCTGGACCTGTACCGCTAGGTCTGAAATAGAGAGTAGAATCGATACTTTTGAGCTGGTATATATCAATTTGTTGGTTATTATCAGATAATGCTTGTGCACTATAATCTTTTCCTTCAATTGTAATTATTTTTCCATCATTCCTCTTAAAATTATTCATAAGTTTGATTTTTTCTTCATCAATAGCATGAATTGTCCGGTTAATCCCTTTTATTGACCAATCGATTGCTTCAGAAATCACATATCCTCTACATACGAGCTCTGTTATTAACACCAAAGCAGGAACAGGGTATTTATCTGCTATAATAGCAAAATCAGTAGTAAATTTATATTCACCTGTCTCTTTGATTTTAAAAACATTTAAAAGGTTAATTGTATGACCTCCACTCTCTTCCCAATATACCATTAAAAAAGATTCTTTTTCTATATTTTGAGTTTCCATCAAATGAACGATTTGTTGCCTAAGAGGAGTTGGATTATTAATCTTAATTAAGTTTTTATTCTCATCTTCGAAATAAAGAATTGCGGTATCAATTTTTGATTGATCTACATCTATTCCAGTAAGGAAATACAAAATAATTCCGAGATGTTTATATCCAACGCCAGTTAAGATATTTAAAAAGCTAGTGTCATCTCCTCTTAAATCACTTGGAATAGTTCGAACATTTATAATCTTTTTATTATATACCTTTGCTAATATGTTATGCATTGCTGAATAAATCTCATTTGGGATATAAAAGAAGAATTTTCCATTTTGTTTGACATATAATGCGATTCTATCTCTATCAGCATCTAATAACAATGCTAAATTTGAATTGACTTGGTTCATTATTTGTTGCAGTTTTAATTCGCGAATTTCTTTTAAGGGATTCGGTGGATTAATCTCTTCTTCTATTAACGTCACATTTGCTCCAAGTTGTTTAAATAGGTTAACAATCCCTCTGGCTTTACCCAGATATGGCCAAATGACAATATTCTTTCCTTTTAAGCTCTTTATTTCTAAAATTCTTGATAAGAGTTTAATGGTATAATCATTATTTAATTGTTCAGCATCAACTTGTATGGGGTTATATTTGGACTTAAGACAAATTTCATTAACTTTTAATGCCTTCTTTGAAATTTCTTTGAACAAATCACCTGACATTGGAATTGGATAATCAATGTAAAATTTAATTCCATTCCAAGAGAAATCATTGTGAGATGCAGTCAAAACTATTATTAAATTAATATCTTCTAATAATGCGACTGAGGCAGCACCATAAGGTGATGATAACCTCGATTCTGTAGGATCATCTTTTTGATAAAATATCTCATAACCATCGTATGCAAATATTTGAGAAGTATAATCTAGTAAAATATTTCTACTTGGGCGATCATCCGTAACAATTAAAAGTTTTAAATTTTGAGCTTTTTTCATTTCTTTAAATATTTGACTAATTGCTTTAAAGACTCTTAGAAATAAAAATAATTTATGCTTAGTTAAAACATACCTTTTATTACCATTTTCTTCTTTTATATCAAGAATTTGAATTCTCAATCCAGAAGTTGGAGCAACAAGGGGATCGATTAAATTTATTTCTTCTTCACTTAATTCTGGTAATTTTAAAATACTAAAATCCTCATGGCTTTCAATCTCAATGTCTTCAATTTCAAATTTAAGCAATTTCATAACCTTCTAAGTAATAAGTTAATATCGAAGAGTATTTAAAATATTAAAATTTTTATGGATTTCTTGCTAAACACGTAGAATTAATAAACTAGAAATTCCAAGTTTAAAATCTAACATATTTTTAGCTTGGGGGATATATTTTATTTATAGCTTCCCTTAAAATAGCATGTATTTTTTCTCTATATACGGGATTGATAGCAATCATCCCATGAACCTTAATTGAGGGGTGTCTATCAGCTTCCGAAAGTATTCTCTCACAAAATTTAGGAGTTAATCGATTCGGCAAGTCTTGCTTATTTGCTATACCTATAACTAAAGTATCTTTATAATATTTATCCAAAATATCTCTCATTATTTCTACACATAATTTAACATTTTCAACACTAGAATCTAAGACAAGAAGAGCCACATCTGTACTGTCAAGGAGGCTTTTCCATAATGATCTGAAATTATCTTGTCCTGCAAAATCCCATAATACGATAGAGCGATGAATATCATCAAATCCATCATAAGTAGTAATATCTACATTTATAGTTGGCACATATTCTAAGTCGATATCTTTACCACATATAAGGTGTAAAAGTGTTGTTTTACCAACTCCACCTATTCCTATAATTGAAATTTTGATCGCTCCAAGGATGGTGTTATCTATTTCTCTTTCAAATTCTGTAAAAATCGCGCGATTTCCAGACCAGCTACCATTAGAAAGGATAGTACCATATTTTTCTATAAATTTTCTTCTTATAGTAGTAATTTTTGAATTAACATTAGCATCATCCTCATCTAAATCCGCACATACTACAATAATTAGCTCATCGATAATCGTATAATAATATTTAAATTCGTCAGTTGCAGTTGATCTAATTTCACTTTGGCTTATTTCTTTTATAAAACCTGAAAATGCACTTAAGAACCCCGCTAAGAGATCTCTATCTACATCAGAATTACCATAATTCCTAAATACTAACGATTTGCCGTCCTTTGTTAGGATATTCAAGTATAAAATTCCCAGATATAATCACATCTAAAAGTTTACTTCATATTTTCCTCTAATTAAAGAATTTACTTTAGAGCTTTAAAAATTTTATCATAATTTTTACCTGTGTCCAATTTCTCAGATTTATCTATAAATCATTATATAATTAACTTGATTTAAGAATCAAATTTAAAATAAAATACCTTGAACCTTGAAATAAAATTTAAGTTCTATATAAGGTAATAAATATTTAAAATAAAAATTGATCTTTTTGTTAGATCCTTATCAATTTTTTAACTCCGTCGAATTATATTTAATATACTTTTTAGAATAAGGTAATTATATGTCAAATGCTAATGATTTTGATGAGCAAAATATTATTAATTCTATTAAAGAAATAAATGACAAAATGAAATCATTCTCATCAATCCTTGAAAAATTCGGATTAGATATTATTACTAAAATGGGACAAACGAATCTTAAAATGAATATGCTAACTGATAAAGTGAATGAATTATATAAAGTTACTCTGGATATTAAGAGTTTATCCCCTCAATTGAATAACATTATTGAAAATCAAAATAACTTAGAAAATGAACTTGATCTAATTAAATCATTAATCACCAATTTGAGGACAATCTCATCTCAACCTGAATTAGCAAGTAATGAAATACATAGAGATGAAACTGCTACTGACAAAAAAGAGATAATAATTGAAAACTTGAATAATTTAAAGCAGGAGTTGACAACTTTAAATGACCCTCAAGTTGTAAAATCCACATTAGAAAAAATAAAGGAAGACATATTTGATTATACAGGAGGACATCGCATTTGCAACGAAATTTTGAGAGTAACCAATCGTTTAAACTCAGCAAAGTCGCTTTCTGTTAAACTCGATCAAGAAAACCCAAAATCCGAGACCATTGAAAGCCATCTAAATGAAAAAATAACTTTTTGGATCAATAAACTAATGGTTAAGGATAAGAAAGTAATTTAGTATGAAAATACTACATCTGTTCTGTGAAATCAACCTTAGGAAGTTTTGCAATAGAATAAGGAAGGGTTGCACCTTCAGGGATTGGATCAATATAAAATCGACGGAATGTTTCATTTTGCATTCTGCAAAAAGGTAGCTTTTGTTTATATGCAGGATGACGTACCATCCTCATCCAGATTCTTTTTAAAGATTCATTACGTATATTACCAAAGGAGATGGGCGTAAAATCACAGGGAGAAATTTCTCCATATGCGGAAGCATAAAATTGGATATTTGCTGCTAAGCAACCAATACCTGCAAGATAGGCTTCTAAAGAATTTTGCCACGCTTGTGATGAAAGC
The DNA here is from genome assembly GCA_016840545.1 of Promethearchaeota archaeon. GTDB lineage: Archaea > Asgardarchaeota > Lokiarchaeia > Sigyniarchaeales > SOKP01 > SOKP01. The sequence continues at coordinate 19,657 of JAEOSD010000027.1, read as the reverse complement.
GGAGGGATTGTTCCTTTTCTAAAATGTTCAGCAGAATATAGGTGAATTTCTTCACGCTGTTCTGGAGTAAGAATTTCGCTTGTATCTTTCAGCATTCTACCCGTAGGCACTCCGTCAAAAAGAATTAAATTCTGAGCACCAATTTTCATTCCAAATTCATGCAACTTCTTATAAGAACCTCTTTCAGTATTTGAGCGGTTTGCATATGAAGAAAGGCTTACTAGCATTCCTTTTGATTTTGCTTTCTTCAATCCCGCAACAGCTGTATTAAAAAGTCCTGGCATACTTCTTAATTTATCATGTTCTTCGGGATTTGGGCTATCAATACTTACAAAAAGAGAATAAAGCCCCGCATCTGCTAACTTTTCAACGTTTTCATCAGTAAGACATAGTCCATTTGTAAACATTATAGGCATTGCTTTCTTCTGGTTTACATGAGCAATAAGTTCGTATATATCTTCCCGAAGGAGAGGTTCTCCTCCAGTAAAGGCAATTATGGTCACTCCTAATTTTTGCGCGTCATCTATAAGTTTTTTAGCTTCTTTTGTAGTTAACTCCTTTATATCCTTTCTAATATGGTCTGCAGCACTACAATGTACACATTTACATTGACATCTATATGTAACCGCAAAAGTCAGGGCTATAGGCATAGAAAAACCCATTAAGAAATTTTTTATAAGTCCTTTCAGAGCACGAAGCATTGGACCACTTCCAATGGGTGGAGCAAAGGTGTTTGAAACAAGTCTGCCTTTCCATCTTCCAACAGCAACATTTTTATAAAAATTTGATTGAAAAAAAATCATTACAAGTATACTGAGCCTATCAAGAAGAGGGTTTAAAATTCCAGTACCAATGACGTGACCATTTTTGAGTCTTTTATAACTTATCATTTTTCTGCCCAAGAACTTCCAAAAAATTTGTTCTCTTTCTTCTAAGGACATATTTATCCTCTATAAACTCTTTTTAATAATCCTTATCCTTTCATCTTAATAAATGTTTCTAAAGGGCATTTATTACAACTCTATTTAATTTTTCTTTAAAGAATCATCTATACTAATAGTAATTTAATTAAAAAATTAAATAACAGTTAAACTTAATCTAAAAAAATAATTTAAGAAAATATCAAATATGATCTCATTATATACAATTAATGACTGAAATTCTAACATTATATGAACTAAAAGCAGTTATTAATTTATTAATATAAAAAATATTTTATGTACTAATTCAACTATTTCATGAAAAGATGTAGTAAATCTAATAAAAATTTCGAAAATTAATAACTAAATAAACTAACCTCTTAAATATAGTAATCTAAATATTTAAAATCATAAAGGAAATAGTTATTAAAAAGGATTATTTTGATTCTTCCTTGAATTTATATACCAATTCTGCTATTTTATGAAAGATAAGTTTTACGTTATCTCCTGTTAATGCAGAAGTTTCGAAGTACGGAGCATTTAATTTTTCAGAGAGATGTTCTGCCATTGGCATAATAATTTTTCGATCATCTTTCAAATCTATTTTATTACCTATTAAAATACGTGGAATTCCACTAAGTCCGTATTTCACTGCAGTTGAGTACCAGTTATTAATATTGGAAAAAGTGGAGCTCCTCGTTATATCGAATACTAGGATCATACCATCTGCCCCATTAAAATATGGTCGATGTAACATATAAAATTGAGGTTGCCCTGCCACATCCCAGAACATCAAGTTCACTGTGGCATTCATAACCTCCAGATTGATTGGTTCTTTGACGATATTAACACCAACCGTGGGTAAGTATTGTTGCTCCATTTGTTTCGTCACAAATTTAGTAAGAAGGCTTGTTTTTCCGACAGCAGGATCTCCGATTACAATTACTTTATAAATACTCTCGGTTCTGCCTTGAAATACAATATCGCTATTACTCATAGTTCACTCTTTTTGAGATTAATTTTATTGATTATATTAAATATGTAGTTCAGATTTAAAAATTTTAATGATTCTTCTTAATTTTTAAAGTTTATGACTTTTTTCACTTGAAATAGTGACGTTTTACATTTTTCTCTTGCAATAAAATAGATTTTATTCAATGTAAATTTTATTTCATACCACTTAGTTTCAAGTTGCTGAATAATCTCAAGTAAAATTTTTTTTCCTTTAATTTGTCCAACGCTTAAATGAGGGGTAAAACCACTTTTATATAAATTCACATCATTACATTCGGGTACTAGCATCTGGATATTTTTTTGAAGGTTGGTTATTGAATTTTTCGGCTCTGGAGCAATCCATAACGTAAAATTTTGGTGACCATGATTAAAATATTTAAATGATTTCAATGTAATTTCAAACGGTTTTATTTCCCTACAAACTGCAGAAAATTCCTGTTCTAAGGTGTCATATTCTGATTCTGGATGAAAGGGGTATATTAAAGTAATGTGAGGCATCCATCGATTAATCTGACGATCATATCGTCTTCTAATTCCTTGTATTGGTTCCCATCTTTCGTTGGGAGGAATAATTACAACAGCCGAGATATACACTTTACTCATAAAACATAAGAAAATAAGAAAGGGGAATTAAAAGGTTTTTATTTAATCATTGTTACTTAGTTAATGATTATGCACATTAAACATAGACACTATATTCAGAAATCTGAAATTAAAGCCCTAAAAGAAGATATTTTAAAGCATTATGATGAAACATTTTTAAACCAAGTATTTCCTAAGAAATCTAGTATTGAAGTAATTCAAACAGAGAAAGGAGGTACGCTGTTTGTTATTAATAAAGAGTTAAAGTTATGGAAAACTGAAGAAGATGGTTATATACCTGTTCTAACTTTTCTGTTGAATAATAAAGTTAAAATTAAAACTATCGTAGTTGATATGGGTGCTATTCGTTATGTTGCGAATGGAGCTGATGTTATGCGTCCTGGAATTACTCAAATTGACCCCTCTATTAGAAAAGATGATATTGTGCAAATCGTCGACGAAACACATGATCGCGCTATAGCAGTCGGAAAAGCTATGTATAATGCCAAGGAAATAGAGACGAGAGAGTCAGGTAAAGTTGTTAAAAATTTACATACTATTCAAGATGCGATATGGGAATTTGAAAAGGAATTTAGATAAATTCTTCTCTCAGAATTGGCACAACGATCTCTTTTTGTTGGATTGAAGAATTCTCAAAATATTTACTTTTAATATCATAAGAATCAAACTGATAACTCTTAAAGAGGATCATAATCATTCTTAAGCCACTTTCACAAAATTCTCCTTCTTCGCTTCCTTCTGTGAGTTTCATTAATTTTATGATGGAATTCATTTTCCAGAGGATTTTTTCGTTCTCAATGTTATTGGTTTTAATGAAAGCATCATACAGATTCATATAGAAGTCATATTCGCTAATCATTTTTAATAATACCTTTCCTTAACCCACAGTCCCTCTTCTATTAACTCAAAAAATGGTAATCAATTAATATTTTTAAAGCAGACCTTTTCATCCAAATATCGTTACCATATAACAAACTTCCACTAGAAATTTTTTTGAGATGACCCCAAATAATTCTTTTTTAGTAGTCACTCCTATTGATTTTACTTTGTGATTTAAATATAAATTATCAGTTTTTTTGATTATGAGTTATCTGAGTGATATGAGAAAAGTTAAATCTAATACATTAAAATCTACGTAATATCGAGGTATACTCTCGATAACACATTATTCTATAATTGAACTCTATCTTATATTATTTGGATACTACTCAAGGGGTCATGATACCATATATCAAGATGACTCCACAGTATATATACAAATAAAACAAAAAGGATGTGTGTGTAATAGGATGAGTATGTATAGGAGTTATCTTCTAAAGAATCAATTTTGGGCAAAAAAGGGAAATGAAAAAGGGGATGATTTAAGCGGAGAGAAAATCTTTATTAAACACGATTCTGAAATAGGAGGTATTTATGCAATCATTAACAATAACGAGAGAAAAGGAGTAAAGATTATTGTTAATGGTGAAGAACATTGGTTTAATAATTTTGATAAACTTGATACATTTTTAAGCCGATTAAAGCAGAGAGAAAACGATTTTATAAAGATTCTTAGAAGAAAAAATATATCTCAGAAACTCAGGAGATTAGATATTTAAAGTTATCTTTCTTTCAATATTTTTCATTTAAATTAATAGTCAATTATTTGATTGATAGAAAGTAGATATATTAATAAAAGAATTTAAAATAGAATCAGAATTATAATTTTGATTTTATAATAACCTATTCTAAAAAATTTTAAAAAAAAATAGTATTTTGAAAATTAACCTGTTTTTTGTCGTGTAAAAAATAATCCATAAGCTATAAAAACATAAAAAATGAATTGCAGTAAATTTCCTATGAGACCTAAGATTGTACCGTGAAATTGGGTCATTAGGATACCACTTGTAGTGGCTAAAATTAATCCTAATGTAATTGCTAAAATACGATAATTCTTGGAATGAATACTAAAGTACGTAAAGAAGAATATAACCCATATTGCTAATAATCTGGTAATCCAACTGCCAATATTGTATTCATCAAAAGGTACAAAAGAATTAACTACAAGTATGACTAATCCAATAACTGTTATAATGCTAAGTAGAACTATTCCGGTTTTTTCGGCCTTTCTACTAAAAAGTCTAACAAAAAATGTACTCAATGCTAATGAAAAAGTTATAATTAACATTCCTATTGTGTTAAAAAGCGAATAATCCCAAGATGGTGGTAAAACTGTGCTAAAGTAGTCAATAAAAGTATATCTAATCAAATAATTAATTAATATTCCTATTCCTACACCCGTAAAACCTAGTGCCCATAGTAATGTAATAGTTGCTTTTGTCTTTCTGTCGCGCCAAAAATAAAAAATTCCAATGATTAAAGCTACTGCTATATTAAAAGGCAGTAGTATTATAAGAATATTTTCATAATCTGGAAGGGGATCAGTTAAACCCATTATTATCACTATTAGTTTTCTGGAACTCAATTAGTTTTAATTGATAAATAGTAATTAGGTTTTATATAAATAAAATTATGTAATTTTTTCCTTGTTTTGTAAAATAACAAAAAAAATTTTAGGGTTTCATTTACTAAAAAGATATTTATAATGATAATATAATGCTACTAAGTAAGCAATTGTCTTAGGTATCATGAAAAGCCCTGTTAAAGGAATATAAACGACAGCAAATAAAGTAACAGAATAGCATATGAAAGATACCATGAACCATAATGAAGCTAAATAATTTGCTTTATTCACATTAACGTTAATCCCTGTAAATTCTTTTCTCTCTGCGTTTGAGTCCATATATATTAATCCGACGGCAATAAAACCTATTACATAAAGAGGTAATGAAGTAATGATTCTAAAGTCAAATCCAAAGTCTAATGGAGGTTCAAAATCGAACCAGTGATTATATGGCAAAAATATTAGAAAAATCCTAATAATAAAAGCTATATATACAATACTAATATAAAATTTGATTTTTGATGGCGTTGAATATTTTTTACCATATTGCTTTGACCATGCATGAAGAAAGGCTACATAAAAGTACGTCATAGTGATACTAGTTATAGTATACCCAATACCTAATAAATTTCTTGTAAGAGCACTATCTAATGGAATATTTGCTAAGAAGAGGTAAATTCTAAATCCCAAATGGAATATATCTCCAAAACCTAAGAAAAAATATGCTAGAAATGTCCATTTCCAAACGCCTGACTGTTGTTTTAACCTAGGATTTTTTAGATTTTTAATAATAGCTAAAATTAAGAGAATCCAAATGAATGCCAAGTAGAAAATTAAAAATGAAATTGTTCCCCAATTATCCTGCATAGGCATGGTAATTAAATTATAATAGTCAAACTTTATAAAACTTTAGTTAAGAAAATTAGGAAAAACTACAAAAAAGTTAAATATGATGTATATATTAAAATTCGTTTGTTATTTGTAAATCGGTTGAAGTCCAGATTGAAAATGACGCAATCGTAATTTAGCACCACGAGAAACTTTAACTTTTGGTATTTGATCTCGATTCTTATAAAGTTCTGTAATTGCTGCAACAGCATAATCGATATGCGAAGAATCATAAACATTTCGAGGAACTGCAAATCTTACAAAATTTAAAATTCCTTTCCGTTCTTCTGGTGTTTTATTATCCCATTCAAATGCAAATGGTCCCAGTTCAGCAGCTCTGATACCATAGTGCCTTATTAATTCAACTGTTAATCCAACTCCTCCAAAATCATCGATTTTCATTTCAGATCCCCCAAAAAATTTGTTCATGTTAAGATAAACCGCATGACCTCCCGCGGGAAGTACTACAGGGATTCCATTATTTGCTAACTTTCTTGCAAACTCCCTTACTTGATGAATCCTCTCATTTAAATATGGTTCTTTTATTATTTCATATAAACCAACGGCAAGAGCTATAATATCTCGCCCTGATAATCCCCCATATGAATCATTTCCAAAAGTGAGAATTTGTTTTTCTTTCAATTTAATTCCAATATCCCCATTTATTGAAAACTTTCGATGGAAAACACCCTTATCTCTAAAAAATAATCCTCCTCCTATATTTGCTAATCCATCTTTTTTAAAGCTAATTGTGAATCCATCTGCATAAGAAAACATTTCTTGAATAATAGTTGTAATAGTTTTACTTTGATATCCTTCTTCAAAATTTTTAATAAAAATCGCATTTTCTGCAAAACGACAAGCATCAAAAAATAAAGGTATATCAAATTTTCTAGCAATTTGGTTAACTTTCTTAATGTTGTTCAGAGAGACTGGTTGTCCTGCAGCAGTATTATTTGTAAGTGTTAAATAAATTAAAGGAATATTATCGGGATTTTTTTCTTGAATAAAAGACTTCAATTCTTGCGTCTCCATATTTCCTTTAAATGGATTTCTAATATCCATCTGATCAGGTGGAAAATCCTCAAATAAATCGTTTGAAAATATATTTACGGGATTAATTCCATTAGCAGATATATTTGCTTCAGTAGTATCAAAATGACCATTGTTAGGAATATACAATTCAGCTTCTTGATATTTTTTTCTTAAAAGGGGAGCAATTGTTGAAAATAATAGATATTCTGCACAACGACCCTGGGGTACTAAAAAAGCATTAGGTCGAGTTAATTGGTGTATACCTCCATTCACAAAACCATTTTCATATGAAGCAAGATAAAGCTCGTCCATAAGCTTTTCAATATTTGTTTCTCCTGAAAGAATTAGATTAATATTTTTTTTAGGATTATTTCCTCTTTCAAATGTATCTCTTATAGCATCTAATAGAACATAATATCCCTTATTTCGTCCATAGGCTTCATCTCCATGAAATAAAGATGACCATTGTAAATCTGTCATAGTAGATGTACCACTATCGGAAAGAAAATCTAGAACCAACATATCCGCGGGAAAAGAAAACATACTGTATTCTGTCTCCCTTAAAGCATGTTCTCTCTGCTCTTTAGTTACTTCTTTGATGTTTCTTATAACTAATGATCGCTTAGTGGGCACTCGGACTCCCAATTCATGCATAGGTTTCATTTTATTAACCAAATAGAGTTATATATAAAGCTATTTTCACATAAAAAAAAGGATACTACTTCAATATTTCTAAATAATTAAGAGAAGATAATAAAACTTTCTACATTATTTAATTAACCCGAAAATTAATGAAAATATTAATATTTATATTTAACAACACCTCAATTAATTATTAAAATAAAAAATGAATTACTATGGAACTTCCAGATTATATAAAAAATCGTTATTGGAAAGATTATTTGCCTCCTGGTATAACTCTAGAAATAGATATTCCTGAAGACATCTCTCTTTTGGATATTTTCAGAAATGGTGCTGAGCAATATGGGAATAAGGTATCTATGGATTATTATGGAAGAGAATTTACATTTAATGAGATGGATCTTCTAACAAGGAGATTTGCAAGCGGATTAAATGATTTAGGAGTAAAAAAAGGTGATGTGGTTGCGATTTGGTTACCAAACTGTCCATATTTCAGTTTTGCATATTTTGCTGCTCTAAGTCTTGGAGCAACTATAACAGCTTTAAGTCCTTTATTCGTAGCACGTGAAGTCTTATATCAACTCGAAGATTCTGGAGCATCTATTTTAATCATGATTGATAGGTTTTTTGGTCAATATGAACATATACAGAATAAATTAAATTTAAAAAATGTAATAGTTGTGAATGTTGAGGGAAACGTTCCAGATATCCCAAAAACCGAAAGAGTTATCCACTTTAATACTTTAATGGAGAAAAGTCCCGAGCCACTTACAGATTCAAAATTAAATGTAGAAATTGATCCTAAAAATGATATCGCTGTCATTCAATATACGGGAGGGACTACAGGGCTTCCGAAAGGAGCTTGTTTATCACATTTCAATATAATCGCAAATATTTATCAGATGATGCAAATCACCAATTACATGAAAGAAAAATTCATTAAGGAAGATTTTATAAATTTATGTGTTTTACCCTGGTATCATATATATGGACAGACTTGCGAACTCGCCCAATCACCTCTCATCGGTTCGAAGGGTTATGTGTTAGCCACTTTCGATATTCCTAAAATTTTAGAAATAATAGAAAAATATAAAGCAAATTTAATGCTAGGAGTTCCTACAATGTTTATAAACCTTCTAAATTATCCTGAAAGCGAGAATGTTGATTTTAGTAGCTTAAAATATGCTAATGTTGGAGCTGGATCTTTACCTGCCGAAATCTTTAAAGCATGGAAGGAAAAAACTGGTTTTGAGATGGGAGAAGGATATGGTTTAAGTGAAACAAGTCCGACAGTTACAAATTCTCCTCCCTGGGCAAGAAAAAAATATGGTAGTTGTGGTCACCCTGTAGCAAATACATTGGTGGGAATTATTGATGAAAATTTAAATTTTCTGCAAATTGGAGAACCTGGAGAATTAGTTGTCTCGGGACCCCAAGTTATGTTAGGATATCATAATAGACCGGAGGAGAATAAAATGGTACTCTTTGAAGCAGGAGGTTATAGATGGTTTCGAACAGGAGATTATGCGAAACTTGATGAAGAAGGTTATATTTTTATACTTGATCGTGTTAAAGATATGATAAAATATAAAGGGCACAGTGTCTATCCTAGAGAAATCGAAGAGATATTATACGAACATCCAGCCATTTTAGAATGCTCTGTATTTGGAATCCCAGACCCTATAAAAGGTGAAGAGATTGTAGCACATATTATTCTTAAACCGGAGTATAAAGGAAAAATTACAGAACAAGAAATAATTAATTGGACTAAAGATAACATGGCAGCCTATAAATATCCTAGAATTGTAAAAATTGTACGATCCTTACCAAAGAGCGCTGTTGGGAAAATTTTAAGACGCGTTTTGCGCGAAAAAGTACAGAAAAAAAGAAAATAAAACATATTTAAATTTTTCTTCTTAGAATTTTTTCTTTAAAGTAAAAATCTTTACATCTCTCTTCCTGATTTTAGTAGTTCAGCTCTTTCATTTAAAATAACTTTAATTTGGTTTGAATCTTTTGGATACCATTTCAAAGCAAATGTCCAAAGTATTACTCCAGGCAAAATACACAAAACCACAAATAGAATTGTCTGTTGATAATTGTATTGAGTGAAAACCAAAATAATACCACTTAAGGAAGGGCCTATTCCACGACCTAAATTTTCTAAAAATTGATTCCATGAGATTATTTGACCTTGAGCTTCAGGAAGATTAATATGTTGCAGAAGAGGGCTTTGGTTAACAATATATAATGAAAATATCGACCTTGAGAAAAAGAATAATGCTCCCATTACCCAAATTATAGGGATTGTCATTAAAAAGGCTACATCCTTTCCTTGATCAACCGTCATTTGAGGCCATGGGATAAAGAAAAAGAGTGCAAAAGAAATAATGCCTCCCAGGAGCGCAAAAATAATCATATAAACTCTATTTTTTTGATTTTTTAATGCTAACTTATCACTTAAACGGGCTAGCCCTAATTGTCCAGCCAACCCCCCAGTTAACCCAAAGCTTACCATAAATATACTAGTCGAAAATTCAGAAATATTATGTGGTTTATTTTGAATTAAATTTAAAATTAAGAAATTAATGCTTCCCATGAGAATCCAAGTAAAGATTCCTTCAATTAGAGCCACGAGGTTAGTTTTACTTAGCATCGTTTTTTTCATCATACGAGGATTCATTTTAAAATCATAAACTTGATCACTTTCTTTAAGGATCTCTATTAACTCCTCTTGTTGAGCACCTCTTTTTGGTTCTTCGCTATTGAGTGCGAATATGAAACCAAAAATTAATATTCCTGCTCCTGCTGACCAAAAAAATTGACGCCAAAATCCATTTTGGACTAGAAAAGCACCAATAAGAAAACCTAAAGTCATTGTTAAGGATCGTATAATTTCATATATTCCAAAAAAACGCGACCGTTTTTCTTTTGGTACTACATCATTTGAAAGAGAAATTACTGTTGGCCAGCTCAAGCCCGCGAATGCTCCAAAAATGGATATAAAGATTAAAAAATAAATCCAAGTTGATTGTCCACCGCCTTCAGTCGCGAATCCTAACATGATAATTGCAAATCCTCTAAAAATCGAGATTATAATAATAATCATTTTGCGAGAATGTTTATCAATGAAATGTCCCAGTAAAAGTCCAGAAACTGAAGCAGACCATGAAAGTGTGGTTATAATTATTCCCATTTCGATCGCATGGGTAGCTTCGCCAGGCCATATTAATCTGGATAATGGAACAATAAGAAAAATAATCCCACCCCAGCTAATGGACTGAAACCCGTTGAGGAAATAAATTGGCCAAAAAATACGATTATAGCTAATAGCTTTCTCTGAATTACTTTTCGACATAGAATTTGAAAAGAATATAATCTTATAAATATGAATTGTAAAATGAGTGTTGTAATTTTAAGATATTGTTAGAATTAATTATTTTTTTTTTTAACATTTTTTTTCTTATTCCTTAATTTTCCTATAAAAAATTAAATACAAAATAAAAGTAAAGACAGAAAGGATAGCTAAAAAGAAAAAGGATATATCAACGTTTAACTCTGCAATTAAACCAGTAAGGATTGGTGCTAAAAAGAAGCCAATTCCAACCATTATTTCGAAATAAACACTATATTTGGATGTATTTTTAGCAATATTTTTGAAAACGGTCAATTTAAATGAAAGTGTATAGTAAAATGAATTAAAACTACCAAACACGCAAAATAGAATTCCAAAAATTATAATATTATAATTTAATCCCATTAATATAAACGATACAATTACAATTATATTTGAAACTAATATCATTTTTTTTATTTTTTTAACATTTAGATCCATGGTTTTGGAAAGTGTAGCTGTTTGGGTGCTCATTCTGAAGAAATAGAATAGATAATTAGTATATAATGGAAAATTTAATAGTTCTGATTTTATTGGATAGGCAAGACCTAATCCTCCAATTAAAAAACCATACACACAGATCATCACTAAAGGTAAGAAAAGTGGAAAAGAAATGTCCTCACGATTAGGAATACTTTTCACTCTATCATCAATAGGTACAATTATTTCTTTATCAAGATTATTTTCAGGTTCTTGAATTAATAAAGCGAAAATTAAGCCGCTTGTAGCAAATAATAATGAAAAAATGAACATCAGAAGAATATTTTCGATGAAAAATAGCACAAGCGTGCCCAATATAAAACTAAATATTCCTCCAAAATTCCAAGCTAGACTATATCGTTTCATTAATCTATCTTTTAATAAATCGTTTTGATTATACTCATCTAATTTTGAGATTGTTGAAATTACAGTCATTAGAACAGGCCAAAAGGAGCCCATAAAAATTCCATCAAGAATTAAAAGGATATATACGATTAATGGGTCTAATGTAAATTGTAAAATTATCTGGATTATTAGAAATCCAATACATGATAGAATAATAGTAAATTTTACTCCGATTTTTTTATAAAGATTTTTAAAGATTAAGGGAGATACTAAGTAAGACATGGCGGTTCCTGATGTAATAACTCCAATAATTCCTGGTTCTAATCCTATATCAATATAGTAAAGTGGAATCGCTAAACCGATTGATACCCCTAATCCCACTCGCATAAAAGCAAGAAAAAGGATGGGAAAAACACGATATTTCTTATTTTCCATTATCTTTTCTTCAATAGTATTTAAAAACTATAGAGAGAAGTCTTAAATTCGTAAAAAAGTTTATTAAAATTTATTTAAGTCCTATCTTCCATTAAAAAAATAACACTAATTTTAAAAAAAAAATAAAAAAAATTCTAATTTATGCATTAGAAATCTTTTGCTCTGCACCAATGATTATCTCGTTATAATAGTCTAAATAGTTCTCATTTACAATAGCGCGATATCTGGAGATAAATTCGGTGATTTCACGCATTAAGGATATGATATGCCTTGGATCTGTAAGAACCTCCATTCTTTCCCGGAACTCTATTAACTTTTCTCTAACACCTCGAATAATCTGTTCTTCTACATCAATGGGAAAGTATTTGTTTACAATAATATCCGCATTCTTGAATGCAGAAATTTCACCATCAAAGGATTTTATTTTTTTGTGATACTCTGTCTCAAATTCACCTGAAAACTTTCTAATACGTTTATGGATTATAGGGAGGTCCTTCCCAGTTAACAAAGCTGTAGTTGTATATTCGCCATGTTGTAATATTACTTTTTTATCTTCTTGATCAACAGTGCGGAGAGCCTTTTTACTGCCCGTAGCTTCACGTACAAATTGTGTAAGAGCAGCTATCATTCCAGATATAAGAGCAGGATCTTGAATCTCAATTCCAAAAGAATATTCATATAAACTTAATCCATCTTTAGTAAGCACAAATAAATTTCTTAATGATTTTTCCCAATTTCTCATCCGGATTTGTCTTCTCAAGACCAGAGTAATTGAAACAGCTGCAAGTGCTCCGGCTATAGAGGCACCTACAATTAAGATTAAATTTAATGGCTTTCTAACTTCAAACTGAGCTGTATAATAGGCAACTTCTTTTCCATTTGTCCAAAAAATCTCTGCTTCATAAAGTCCTTCTGCCATCTCGTCACTTAAGGGAATTTCTGAACTAGCTAATAATCCGTTAACGGGTATTAATCCTGTCTCATTATAAATGACCTGTCCAGAAGGATTTCTCAATACAATATTTCCCAAACCATCAGATATTGCTCCAGAAATAGAACTCACAATGTCAGCTTCAATTCTAATAGTTTGGCCTAATTCGAAAGATCCTTGAGTTATAAAATTACTCCCTGACTTAAGTTTTGGGTTTATGGTATTACAATAATTGGGAGATTGAAAGATTCCTATATATGTTCCTTTTTCTAATGGGATTCCAAAAATAGTTGTAATACCATAATAAGAGACATTATTGAGTACTAAAGGGCCAAAATAGATATTCGTCAATTCTCTACCATAGGGATCATAAAATGAAATAAGATCCCAGTCTCTTTCAAATAGAAACATTGGCGGTGGCCATCCAAAATGTATATCTTCAAAAGTATAATTAACTATCCATTCAATATAATTATCATGAACATTGTATATTCCACTTGCATCACTCAAGTATACATAATAGATATTTGTGTAAACATTAATTATAGGCATTACCTTATCGCTTATTATTGTTAGATTAATGTCTTGAGTAATTGGTGTATTAAATGAGTGGGATAAAAATACATAAGTTCCCGAATAGATTGGCTCTAAATACTCATTATTAATGACAAAATCTATATCTATGGTTGCGGGATCAAGTTCTTGAGTGTATAATAAATAACATAGCATATCTGTTTTGTTATCATTCTCTACAGGAACTATTGCCGTTCCATTATAATATCTTGTTAAACCTTTATCATATATTGTATTTGTATAATTTTCAGCCTTCCAAAAATCAAACGGATAAGAATAGACCAAATCTGGATGGTAAAATTGTAATACAATATTATATTTTTTTCCTAGTTCATAATGGTAAACGTTTGGGTAGAATGGCATCCATTCATCAACTATCATGCGCTCTTCATAATTCCAAAAAAAATCAATTTGTTCCGTTAAATTCTCATTAAAAATAGACATATCCCAATAATAATAATCGATCGGTTCCTTTATAGTATAATTTAGATAAATCATAATTGCTTGTAATTTTTCAATATCTGGAAAGATAAACTCTTGAATGAACAGTAGCGAGGGTGTAAGACTTATCTGCTCAGAAATATTACCAGCGATTCTATAACCATAAGAAAGTTCTGCATATATATCAAGACTATTTGCTTCATATTCAACTCCTGGTCTAGAGATATTATGAGGGATCATTTGAGTTAGGGATTTTGTAGCAAATCCTGATGAGGTTTTGGAATCTTGATCAAAATATACAAGTGCAATATCCCCAGTATAATTACCCGAATATATTTGGCTCTTTTTAAAATCAAAATGAGAATAATTCGATGATAATGACCTGTAACTTAACATTTGATACATAAAAGGTGATATCGATAAAATAAGAACTCCAAATAATAAATAATGTTTTAATTTTCTTTGCAAATTAAAAGCCTCTTAATATTATTAGATAAGATTCAGTTAATTAAAAACGTAATAACAACTCCAATATATATAATTTTCTTCAATAGTATAATTGAAATTAGATATGTTGTATTAAATAGATTACATAGTTGATTTTATTTTTGTAGAAATTTAAATTCCGTCTCTATTATTGGAAATTAAGTCTATTTTCAAGAAAATTATTTCATACTTTATAAAGTATTATTTTACTCATTATCTTTTTATATAAAAGAACACTTAAGTTAAGATAATTCATCGAGTTTTAAAATCTATTAAGAAAAATTCAACTAGTTTTCAATTATACATAAGGATAATTAAATAAAACATCGAGATGAATCTCATGAACAGCGACAATCAATTAATAAAAAGGTTTCATTCAGGATCAATTCGAGGAATCATTTTCGATTTTGATGGAACTCTACTTGATATAAGCGAGCCGCTAAGAAAATCAATAGAAGAGATTTTCGAAAAAAAAAAACTTGAAGTAGATGTAAATACAACCATTGAAGAAATTGGAGCCCTCATGGAAACTATTCAAGCACTTCCTCTTCCTAAGATTTTACTCCAGTCTTATGAATTAATTAAACATATCTCTTCACTTCAATCATTAACTTATCTTAAAAAATTAGAAATCGCAGCAAGAATTTTTACCAAATACTTAACATATGCTAAAGAGGCTCCATTTTTCCCAGGTTCCATTAATTTATTGAAAAAGTTAAGTAAATCCTACGATCTATACATCGTTTCTCATAATCAAACAAGAAATCTCATGGATCATCTAGAAAGAGAAGGAATAGAAAGTTTATTTAAGGGAATTTATGGAGCTGATATGCTATCTGAACTTAAACCTAGCCCTGAAGCATTATCACCAGTTTTTGAAAATTATAAATCGTGTAAAGTAAATGAATTTGTAATTATTGGAGATATGCCCTCAGATATCGAAGCAGGACAGGAAGCAGGCATATGGACGGTAGGAGTATCCACCGGAGTAAGTAAGATAGAAACGCTAGCTGGTTGTGAGCCAAATTTGGTAATAGAATCTTTAGAAGAACTAAAAAAAATAATAGATAAAAAATCTTTATCAGGACCAAATTCTCAAAAAAGTTTGAAAATTAAATCTTGATTAAATCGTCATATTCGCAATTTCCCTAATTCTCTTCTAAATCTTTAATTGAATTTCTTGAATATTAAATTGGCTTTCAATGCTTTTTTCGTCGCTTTTTGATCATACTTTTTCCAGTATTATTTTGACCATTAATTTTTTATATAAAAGGGTATTTTAGTAAAGATAATTTAGTACTAAAATACGTTATTAAAATACATTTATTAATTTTAAATTTTGATTTTAATAGTTCGAATTATAAAAAAAAAGAGTTGATATAGATGGAACTCGAAAAATCAGACCAAATAGTGTCTAAAGACTACGACTTTGAACCAGCCAAAAAAATAGAAGAAAAAATGAAAGAGGAACTAAAACTTGAGAAACCCCACCAAAATGCTCTGTATAAGGTATTAAAATACAATCCTATTGACCCTCTGAATGATCTCTATCGAGATATCATCGAACGATTGAACTTAACTGAATTAGAGAAAAAGCTACAATGGAGAGCTGCTAACATCTGGGTAAAATTAGCTCTTCGTACGTTTTGGAACTTCAAGGCGGAGTATCCGAAGAAAAACCTCTTCCCAGAGTGGGGTCCGGTCGTTCTCGTGTCTACGCATGTAAGTCACCTTGATCCCTTCTTCTGTGGAGGCGCAATGCACCGTCGGATAAATTGGATGAGTAAGCTAGATAATTTCAAAACACCTATAGTTAGAACCCTTTTTACTAATTTAAGTGCCTTTAAATTAGATCGCGACAATCCATCACTAGGATGGGAAACTGCTAAAGATCTTTTACGTCAAGGCGAAGTTGTAGGGATTTTTCCTGAAGGTACACGCTCAGTAGATGGTGAATTAGGAGAGTTTAAAACAGGTGCGGTAAGATTAGCAATTGAGATGGGGTGTCCTATTGTACCAATGGCGGTGATTGGTTCAAAGAATGCATTACCAAAAGGAAATTTAGTTATGAAACCTACTCAAGTTATCACCCGTGTAGGGGAACCTATTTATTACAATGATTATAATCTTGAGAGCATGACATATGAAGATATTAGGAGATTAACGAATGAATTAAGGACTGTTATTTACGAATTAAAACAAGGAATTTATGGTAAGGAAGAAGAGGAAATTTCAATTGGTTCAGCAGAAGATATTGAAACAAAACCAAAATTTAACATAAAAACTTATGCAAAAGATGTATTTAAAGGGGTATTACAGCTTATTGATGATTCTTGGTATGCATTAATTATGGCTCTAGAAGACCTTAAAGTAGATTGGAAATTCAAGGAAAGTGTGTATATGTTTTCAGCGCAAGTTGTTGATAAATGGCTGGATATAATGGCACCCTATAAAGTTATAGACTTTAATAGTACTAATATTCCAGATAAAGGCGGTTATATTCTCTGTACTAACCACAATTCAGAATGGGATGTAATTATGTTGGCCACACTCTTTGGAATACATAAAAAACGGTATATTTGGCAAATGTCGAAACAATCATTATTTAGATATCCCGTTGTCAATGCTTGGGTAAGAACTCACTTTGCATTTCCGTTGAGAAGAGGTGCGCACGATGTCGATTCCTACAATTATGCCAAATTTTTACTCAGCAAAGATCAAATTGTGACAATTTACCCTGAAGGAACAACTAACACTGGTGGTGGTGAATTATTAGAAGGACATACAGGTGCCATGCGATTAGCTATTGAAGCACAAGTGCCAATAGTACTAGTGGGAATCACAGGGACTGAGGATACTTATCCAAAACATGCAAAAATGCTTAACTTTTATAAGGGAAATATATTTAAGGCAGGCCCAATATTTCTGGAACATAAGAAGTATTGGGGTAAACCAATGCCGGATTATGAAGAGCTAAAGCGTTTAACAGACAATATGATGGCACAAATTAAAGATTTATTAATTTATGATATTTCTGGCGCGTAATCTACTCGAGGATTTTTCAAAATGGCAACAAGTTCGGAAAGTGAAAAAAAGAAAATAAAAGTTGGTATACCCAGAGCTCTTCATTTTTATCGTTACTTTCCTTTTTGGAAAAAACTTTTAGAAGAGTTAGACGTGGAATTAGTGCTTAGTCCGCCAACTAATAGACAAATCGTAGAGGAAGGCGTAACTCATGGGTTTGGTGAACTATGTATACCAATGAAAATTTATTATGGTCAAATATTAAGATTAGTAAAAGATCATCCTAATTTAGATTATGTATTTGTTCCGAGATATGTTTCTGAAGATAAAGAATCCTATTTTTGCCCTAAATTTTTATCATTACCAGATGTTATTAAAATTTTGGATGGTATTCCGAAACTTTTAAACTTTGAAGTTAATGTGAAAGAATTTCCTATTGCAACCTCTGCTATCGAGCTTGGAAAGGAATTAGGTAAAAATCAAACAAAATCATTGAACGCCTATAGAGCTGCGCAAAAATATTTCGATGAGTATCATGAATTCTTACGGCAAGGAGTATCAGTAAATTATGGATTGAGGTTAGTTCAAAGAAATATTCCATTTAAAATACCTAAAAAAAAACTCACTGGAGATATAAGATTCTTACTTTTAGGGCATGCATATAATATTTTTGATACATTTATTAACTTAGATTTCCAGAAAAAATTACATGACCATGGAGTTGAAATAATCACTATTGAAAATTTACCTGAATTTATTTTTAAAGAACCGGTTATAGTGAATCCCAGAGGGGGAAAATTACGTAATTATTGGAGACACGAGGAGGAAATCATGCAATCAATACGCTATTTCTTGAGACAGGGCCGAGATGAAATAGACGGTGTGATTTTCTTGATTAGTTTTGCCTGTGGTCCAGATAGTTTGATATCTGAATTAATTATGCGAGATATGAAAGTAGTTGGATTACCGTTTTTGGAAATTACAATGGACGAGCATAGCGGGGAGGCTGGAATGCTCACACGAATAGAATCTTTTGTTGAGATGGTTCGAAGAAAGAGGAAAAAGCTTGGATTAGGTCCAAGAGAAAAAATAAAGATTAAGTCAGCTCAAGGTGTTTAAATAAAGTGCCGGTTTCATTTCTGAATATGGGCCCCAATTGGGTGGCATTTAAGACCTTATTTACAGCGCTTGATCTTGACGTAATACTTCCTGATCCAACTAATCGAGAAGCAATTAAGATCGGTGTCAGATATAGTCCTGAATTTGTCTGTTTTCCCTTTAAAGCAACGATTGGAGATTTCAAAAATGCATTAGCTCTCCAAGAAGTTACCGGGAGAAGAGATCCCTTTATTTATTCAAAATTTGTAAAAGCTGTTATCTTTTTCTTAAAAAAAGCTAAACTCTTAAATGATATTCAAACAGCTGAGGGCGTTTTTCGAGCATACGAGCGAAACCTAGGAGATACGACCAACATTTTTAATGATTTGCTACTTAAGCTTGACGAAGCTAATACGCTCTCAGAACTTAGAAATTTTAAGAAAGTAATAAAAGAAGACTTCAATAGTCTTGACATTGATAAAACTCGAAGTCCGCTAAAAGTAGGACTTTCGGGAGAGATTCACATTAGTTTAGAACCTTACGTGAATCTTGATATTAGACGTAAATTAGGTGAAATGCAAATAGAAATCCATCAATCTCTAATCCCAACCCTGTGTTTGACATGAGCGAAGAAAAACTAGCAATACATAAAAGAAAAGTAGAAGCGATCTCTGAAATGGTTAGAAATGCGTACGATAACGCGAAGCCGGGGGAATATTTCTCTCTAAAAAAGGCGAGCGTTTCCCACATGGCTCCACAGCCGGATAACCCGATCTATAGTGACAAGCGGATAGACGTGAGGTCACTTACAAACATTATTGAGATAAACACGGATACAAGGACGTGTATTGCAGAAGCAGGGGTTACTTTTGTTAGGCTTGCAAGAGAAACCTTAAAGTATGGGC
>JAEOSD010000141.1 GCA_016840545.1 Promethearchaeota archaeon | reverse complement strand
AAGATATATAAAAGATTTTTGATTTAAAGTTAATTTTTTTAATATAAGATTTTAATTTAATTAAAATATTTATGTTTATAATAGTATTTATCAAAATCACTCGGAGGAAATATTAAAAAAAGAGAGAAAGGATTGATTTGCAATGGTAGAAACAAAGAGTAAAGAGATAAAAACTACTGACGAAATTAGAATTTTTGTAGCGATTTGCCAATGAGGTATCAATGTTGCTGAAATAATTGACACAAAAGCGTTATCTGAATATTCAAAGAAATTACCTAATGTTGTTGACGCTCTAGATTATATCTCCTTATGTACTGAGCCTGGAGCAGAATTTATTAAAGAGAAAATGCTTGACGTCAATGCTAATAGACTTGTTGTTGCATCCTGCACCCCCAAGACTCATGAACCTGTATTTAAAAGTGTATTAGAATCAATGGATTTAGACTCTTCATACTTAGAGTTTGTAAATATACGTGAACATTCCAGTTTTGTACATAGGAATGATAAAGAAGGCGCACAGAGAACAGCTGAAGATGCTATTAAATCAGGAGTTGCAAGAGCCACAGTATTAGAAAAGATTTTAGTGAAAGAGGTAGATATTACTAAGAAGGCATTGATTATTGGCGGTGGTGTTGCAGGGTTATCTGCGGGCATAGATCTTGCAGAGGAAGGTTTTGAAGTATACTTAGTAGAAAAAAGCCCCACGATTGGAGGTAAAATGGCAATGTTAGATCGAACATTCCCCACAGACGATTGCAGTATATGAATATTGGGACCAGTCATGTTAGAATCAGCACGAACTCCTGGAATGAATATATATACCTATAGTGAGGTAGAAGACGCCTCTGGATTTGTAGGAAACTTTAAAGTAAAAATTCGCAAAAAAGCTAGGTATGTAAACAATGATTGTAATGGTTGCGGTGCCTGTTATGAGGTGTGTCCTGCATACGGGTATGATGAATTCAATGAAGGAATGAATCCTAGGAAGGCAATTTATGCATCGTTTACGCAAGCTGTTCCCTCAATAGCACAAATCGATATGACTAAATGTATTAAGTGTGGATTATGCGAGAGTGCTTGCGAATTAAATGCCATAGATTTTGATCAAGAAGAGGAAATAATTGAGATTGAAGTCGGTTCAATAATAGTAGCAACTGGTTGGGATGAATATGAACCTGAAACGGGATATTTAGGCTACAATGTCTATCCTAACGTCATAACACAATTGAAACTTGAAAGAATACTAGCTCCTAATGGACCAACTTTTGGCCATCTTGTGAGACCCTCTGACGGAAAGAACCCTAAAAATATCTTATTTATACAATGCGTTGGTTCAAGGGATCTAACTAAGCAAACTTACTGTAGTGCGGGAGTATGCTGTATGATATCTATTAAAAATACAAAACTAATAAAGCAACATCTACCTGATGTAGATATAACTGTGGCATATATGGATATCAGGGCTGCTGGAAAAGATTATGAGGAATATTTTACAGCTTCAAGGAAAGAAGGTATAAAGTATGTAAGAACTAATATCTCAAAAATTCATGAGGATCCTGAAACTCATAATCTTAAAGTAATTTTACAAAATACGCTTAGTACTGCTGGATTAAAAGAATTTGAGTATGATCTGATTGTGCTTTCATGTGCAATGGTACCTCCAAAAGGCATTGAAAAAATTGAAAGAATATTGAAGTTAGAAACAAGTCAAGATGGATTTTTTAAGGAATTTCATTCAAGATTAAACCCAATTGATACAAAAATCCCCGGAATAGCCCTTGCTGGAGCAAGTCAAGGACCTAAGTCTATTGCTGAATCTATTGCCCAGGGAAGAGCTGCTGCTTCATCTTTAGCAAGACTAATGAGTAAAGATAAATATCGAATTCTCCTAATAAGAGCAAATGTAGATAAAGAATTATGCGCGAAATGTGGGTTATGTGAATTAAATTGTCCTTATGATGCTATTAAAATAGAATCTGATGGCGCTGAAGTAAATGACATATTGTGCAGAGGTTGTGGTTCATGTTTAGCCAATTGTCCTTCTGAAGCGATTACTTTAAGATATTATCGTGAACCTCAATACGAAAAACAAATAGATGCTATTCTTGAAGAGATATAAATAGGTGAACTAAATGGCAACTGAAAATAAAATTAAGATTCTAGCATTTATGTGCTGGAAATGAGGTTATGGAGCGGGAGATATGGCTGGTACTATACGCGCACAATATCCCGCAACAATTAGACCAATTAGAATAAATTGTACTGGTAGAGTAACGCCTAGCCTTATGATGCGAGCAATTGGAAAGGGTGCTGATGGAGTACTCGTAGCTGGTTGATATGAGGGGGAATGTGATTATGAAACAGGTAATCTAGTAGCAGCAAAAAATGTGGAATTTACTAAAGAAGTGTTAAAAGCAACAGGAATATCCCCTGAAAGAATACAAATGTTTCATTGTAGTGCTGCCGAAGGCCAGAGATTTCAAGAAGAAGTTACTCGCGTCTCAGAAATAATTGAAAATCTAGGTAAAAATCCATTGAAAAAATTTTTAAATTCAGAAGTTAATAAAAAAGAAAAAAAACCGAATGAATGAATCTTGTAAGGTAAATCTTTGTTACAAGATGACGAACCATAAAGCAATGGTTTCGGTAAAAAAATTTCAAAAAAAAAACCTATTTATTTTTATTTTCCTAAGCTTGAAATCCTATTAATAATATAATAAAAAGTTTGTAAAATTTTTTAAACTCGTAATACTAGTTTAATTCTAATTTTAATTTCTTTTAAAATTAAAATAAAATTTTTAAAAAAAAAAAGTGAAAAAAAATGAGTGAAGCTCCCAAAGGAGAAATTTCAGCATCAAAAGTGATTGCCTTCATTGGAATGCTATTTACAGTTTATTTTGCTATGATTTTTTTTTATAGCGTTACTATTTTCACAGGAATATTTATACTCTGGGGAATAATCTGTTTATTGATTGCATTCTTAATTTTTCTTACATTAGGACTAATTAGTTTTGGACCTTTAAGCAAAATACCTTATCAATGGTGGTTACTACTTATCTTTGGAGCAGTTTTAGTGTTAATCGCATACTTTTATATAAGCTATTATTTACCTGCTATTCTAATTTTAATGGCAGCCTTCATAGAACTGATAATGCAAAAGAAACCTTATAAAGCTTCCAAAATGGTAGCAATCGTAGGCGCTGGTTTTGCAGGGTATGAATGTGTAATATTGATGTTATCTGGATATACTTTATATATTGTAAATGCTGTTTTCGGTTTGATTCTAATCATTATTCTACTTCTGCTTATTTTTGAAGTAGTAGATTTCAAAATCTTTAATTATTCTTGGTGGGTTGTTTTACTAATAGGATTCGTGATCTTTACCTGGATTTCACCATATGCTGCTCTATCTAGTTATCCTGTCGTTGGTTATGGAGGAATGATCATTTTAATTGCCTTTATACTCATAATAATGGCATTCTAAATCAATTAATTAATCAATTAATTTTTTTTTATTTTTTCTTTCATGCAAACTGATTTTACAAGTAATTTTTAATTTTAAAATTAATTTATAAAAGTATTAATTTGGTTTATTGTGAAATGTAAATGGGTAAAAATTTATATATAAATGCTGAAAATCAGTTTTTAAAAGCTGAAAAATTATTTAAAGCCAGACAATTTAAGAAAGCTGCAAAAAGTTATTACTCTGCTGGAAATAATTATTTAAAATTGGATAAATATGAACAAGCTATAACTAGTTTTATTAATGGTGCCAACGCATTTATAGAATTGGATAGAATTCAATCAAGTTTGGATTTGTTAAGAATGGCAGGGGATTCTTCCTTACTTAACGACGATTACTTAAAGGCAAATGAAATTTTTAAAAATGCAGTCGAATTCATCCCAAAATTGAAAAGTAAAGGGGCTCGGAATAATTATTATGTAATATTTTCTGTTCTTTCTTATTTATGCTTATTTACGAAAGTAAAACAAGAAGAAGGGCTCAATTTTATTAAAAAATTACAGAACAAAGTTGAGAGTTCTTATTTCAAAGAACATCCTTTAATAGTTCTGGTTACTGAATTAACAATTTGCTTACGCGATAAGAATCCAAAATATTTGGAAAAAGTTCAAAATAATCTTCATAATTACGAATTTAGTGATGCTGAATTAAAATTGATGATAGAAATTCTTTTTATTGCGAATCTGCAACTTTCTTTAAAATCAGAATTACGTTTGGATAAAGAGCTATATACTACAAAGGAGAATATTAGTCTAAAAGTAATTATTGATACCAAATCTTTATTATCAGTTACCCAAAACCCTTTTTTTAGCTATGGAATTGAGACATTTGAAATAATCAAAATTAACCTTCATTTATCAGACAATCTAAGTTCAAGCAGGAAACCGGTTATTCCTTTTGATTTGGAAATTGGTAAAACCCATGAATTAGATTTTATAATTAAACCCCATTTTCAGCTTGATAATCCTTTTATAGGACCTTTATCTTTAACGTGTGAAATAAATAATAACTTAATCTTTATCTATGAAACAGTGGAAGTTATCCCAAACCTAATTTCACCACCTCCAACTCTGGAAATTTCTACAAAAAATTTGAGACCTCCTCTTATAGAACAGACTTTTCCATTAGAAATCCTAGTACAAAATCAAAGTCAGGGTGAAGCATTGGATGTAAATATTGATGCTGAATTTCCTGAGCAATTAAAAATTATGCGAGGTACAACAACTAAAAAAATTTATTCATTGAGATCAAATGAAGAAATCAGATGGGAAGTAAATCTTAAGCCACTTGAAGCTGGAGATTATATTGTAAAACTTATAATTAAGTTTAAAGATCCAGATCAAAACCTGATAGAAGAGATTAAAGAATTCCCCATCTCGATAAAGTTATAACTTTCACAAATAATTTGGAAAGTAAAAGAAATATTAGAGATTAAATTAAAATAGGATCTTCATGATTGTAGGTTACTTGTTCACATTTTATCTTCCCTATAATCACATCATCTTCTAACCGGATTCCCCATTTACTTTTCCAATATAGACCGGGTTCATTTGTATATATCATATTTTCTTTAAGAGTATACATTTCTGGAATGTTCCTATTTATTCTTGCCCCAATATCATGGGCTTCAAACCCTAATGAATGTCCTAATCCATGAAAAAATAATTTTTCGTGATCATAACCTTTTTCTGCTAAATATTCACGACATTTCCTCGCTGGCAGATAATTGGGAGTCCCATCTATAAAATATTCATTGGCAATTTTCTTTGAATCATATAGAACTTTATAAGCTTGAAGAAACTTATCAGCTGGATTATTTCCGACCCAATAAGTCCAAGTTATATCAGAGCACATCTCATCAATTTGTAAACCAGTGTCAATTAATAACACGCCCGGCTCAATCTTTTTATTTGAAGTATTATGGTGAGGATCCGCTGAATGAGGGCCTGTTCCCACAATAGTTTCGAATGCTATTTTCCCTAATTTCATATATTCATATTCTATTTTAGCTCTTACTTCCTTTTCAGTCATACCTATTTTTACAAATTCCGGTATAGTTTCTAATATATCAAGTGTAGCTTTACAGACATTTCTTAAATCCTTTAACTCGTCAGAAGATTTAATACTTCTGAGTTCATATATAATCGGAGCTGCGGATATAAATTCTGTTTTTGGTGCTAAATCTTTTACAGAAAAATAATCTCCAACATGAATATAATCAACTTGTGAAGTACCATCCTCGTTTAGGACATTTTCACCGAAATTTAGGGCAATTCGAGATTTATTCACAATTGGTGTTAATAATTTTATCAATCCATTTAATGATCTATAAGGGATCACCTCACATTTTATATTTCTCTGCTTCAATGAGCTCTCAATCATAGCAGCTTCCATTTCAACAGATAAAACTTTATGATTTCCATCAGCAGCTATATATATATAATGTCGAGCATGTGATCCAACTCCTAACAAGAATCTAGAATTGATATCACTATCCTCATTACAGATAATTAGCCATCCATCAGCATTAATTTCCTTGAGAATTTTCTGAGCTTTCTCAAATTTATTCATATTTCAAATAATATAATGCTCATTATTTAACTTTTTTAATTAAATATTTGTAACCTTCAAAACTGTTTGATTAAAAAAAAAAGAATTTAAAATTTGTTTTACTTAAATTTGGCAACCAAAAAAGTAAGCGTTACGTCCATAAGCCAATACATATTTTTTTTCTTTGTTAATGTATATACTGATTTCACCGAGATTACTCCTGCCTTTATAGCATTCATGGTCGCTCCATGATTTATGATAATATATTTCCCAAGCTACACGGGTATTACCAATTTTAAAATCTATTACATTTTCGTTAATATAAATCGTAGCAATTCCATAAATCCGATGATAGCTCATGTATAATTTTCCATAGCCTTCAAGCATTCTATGACTCATTAACCATTCATATGTGGGTTCACTTACTTTCTCTTTAGAATATTCGCCGGAGTAAACATCTAAATGACCAAATCCTTCTAAATAATGTCCTGTAAAATCAGGATTTGCTATCCAGTGTATGAAAGGGCCCATATATGCTAATCCAAATAATTCACTTGTAAACGCAAGTAAAGGAACATCTATTTCATGATAATGATCATCAAAATCAAATGGAACATAAGGACAATTATCCCAATCACTAATGGCAGCACTTTCAAGGCTTAGTCGAGTCGGCCAATATCTATCGAATGTGGCATCTATATGTATCATTACCCTAGGATCCCCGAACCCCCCGTAAATATTGGTTACAGCGCCAGCACCCCACGCCGTATATAGCATATACGCTGCCCATTCAGTTATATTAGCCCATGGATCATACTCTGGTGTTAAAGGATTTTCTTGAGGTTCTAGAGGTGTTGTTGTACCTGGATAATAGGCTGATGCATTAGGATGTCTATCAGCATACTGCATGATGAAAATAGATCCTGGAGTACCCCCTACCTCACTATACCAATTTCCTGTTGATTTTATATATGCAATCATAGCTGGTAAATTATATTCATTATCTACTAAGAATGGATATTTTGCTCCCGTTCCACCATCTCTTAATAATATTCCCTTTAAATCTTCTTCCCAGTACATTGATGCATAATTCATAGCAGCACCCCCTCCAAAGCTATCACCAGCAATAAAAAGCTTTTTAACTCCAGAGATATCTTTAGCTAAGTCTACTGCCAATTTTATGTCACTTATCCATTGATCCCAACCCCAATCTGCCATGAAAGAAAGATCCTCTGGCTCTAATAGCGGATTTACAAAATGTGTTCGATAATCTATTGCATATACATCAAAATTTCGGTTTGCTAAAAAGAATCCAAAGGAATGATCCTCATCATGAGTCCACCAATCATCAGGAGGATTGGAAGTTAACTGTTCACCATTACTCCATGTTCCTGGCAAAATAAAGACAACCCCTTCTGGCTCAATACCCTCTTTTACAAGTCTATGCAAACCAATTTTATCATAGGGGCCATAAGGAGGTCTTTTCACCTGCCATATGGTTTCTCTTAAATCAGCATATGCCTTAACCCCTCTTTCATCTACTGTTTTTACCCATTTCAACAGAGCAGGAGCTGTTTTTTCAAGTTTGTTAATAATATCAATGAACATTTTAGTTGTTGGCACTAGTTCTTCTTTCGCTACTGTATCTGGAGTGTCATATTTAGTGAACTGGGGAGGATTATGTGAGATAAAATTTAT
>JAEOSD010000140.1 GCA_016840545.1 Promethearchaeota archaeon | reverse complement strand
ATAAAGATTTATAACATAATCTAATATTAATTATCAAATGAATATCCAAAAAATGTTTTTTTAGGAAATTTTTAGCTAATTTTAGGTGCTTTAGTTGAAGAAACGTACAAAAATTATCGTAGTTAGTTTATATGTTATTGCACTCTTCATTATACAATTCATACCACTTATGCTTCCTTTAGTTTCATGGGTCTATCATGCAGAAGCTAGCTTTACATCTATAGCAATTTCTTCTGATGGAAACTACATAGTAGCTGGACATAGTAATCATAATCTCTATTTATTTGAAAAATCAGAGTCAGAACCAGTCTGGAGCTATGAAACGAATCATATGGTTATGTCAGTAGCAATTTCATCTGAAGGGAATTATATAGTTGCTGGGAGTATAGATAAGAGAGTATACTTATTTGATAGGTCCACTTCGACTCCAATGTGGATTAATATAACAGAAAGTGATGTCTTATCAGTGGCAATTTCATCTGATGGAAATTATATTGTAGCGGGATGTGAAGATGGTAATATTTATTTTTTTGATAGATCTAGTTCCACTCCTTTATGGAATAGTTCAACAGGAGAAGCTGTGGAAACAATAGCTATCTCCTCTAATGGAAACTACATTGTTGCTGGAACTTATAATGGTATATATTGGTTCAACAAAACAAGTTCTATACCTGAAAAAAGTTATTTTCTGGCTCAAAAAGCAGCTTCGGTGGCTATAAGTTCTAATGGAAATTATATAGTTGCGGGTTCATGGGACGATAAGGTTTATTTATTTGAAAGATCCAGTTCTACTCCTATATGGTTTCATTCTGCTTATGACCAAATAGTTTCAGTAGATATCTCTTCTGATGGACGTTATATAGCTGCAGGGGGAAAAGATGAACATGTATACTTTTTTCAAAATTCAAGTTCTACTCCGTTATGGGACTATAAAACTAATAATGAAATAATGTCAGTTTCTTTATGCTCGAATGGTGATTATTTAGCAGTGGGAGGTATTGAAATTACATATTGTTTTCACAAATCTGATCAAAATCCATTATGGTCTCAATCTGAAATCAATAGTGGAGGATATGTTGCGATAAGTGCCGATAGTAATTATATAGCAACAGCATTAGCTAACAAACTCTATTTAATTGATAGAAACACCCCTACTCAAGCAATTGGTTTAGGTGATTATACGAGGCTGATTGGTTTTATTGGTTTAATAATCTTAGCAATAGTAGGAGTTATTTATATAGTTAAACGGAGAAAAATGAAAGTAAGAGGAATCCGAGTGTTTATTAGCCATGCTGTAAACGATTTCAATAAATATAGAATTGGCGAAATAGCTAAATATTTGGAATCTCATCCAGAAATCAATCATGTGTATTTTTGCGAAGAAGATCTTACGGGAAATATAGATGACTGGATGAAAAAGACCGTACCGCGGTGTCAACTTTTGATCTTTTTTTCTACAGAAAATTCTTTAAATTCAGAAGATTGCATGAATGAACTAAAAATAGCACGCAAGCTCAACATTGAAATTACGCCTGTTTTAGGAGTTAATTTAAGATGGGAAGATTTGGAAAACTTAAATATTAATCGAGAACTTGGGCAAGAATTTGATCCTATGGAATTTGATAAATTTAAAGAAAATATCTATAATTATATCATAAAATTTGCACATGATTTAGAGAAGGAGATAATAGAAAAGAAAAGAAGTAAAGGAAAGATAAAAAAATAATTTAATCTTATTTTTTTTTTAAATCAATTATTTTTAAAATAGATCTAACTCATCAAAATAGAGCTTATCTGGTTTTAATTAAACAAAAGAAATTAAAATAAAAATTAGATTTTGTTTTTTAAAAAATACCTGCATCTTTAAGAATTTTCTTATGATCAAATGCTAAATCCATAGTTCTAATCTTATCAATTGGTATTGCTTCAGCAGTAGCTGCATCATCTCCGCCTGCCATTCTTGAAAGATCTCGTACAAGGCGACATCTGAATGCTGTTGATACAATTTTACCACGGGGATCACGATCTTTCTGATCATATATTCCAATTTTATTTATAATTTCTACCACAAGATTAGTCTCTTCTCTAACTTCTCTGATTACTGCTTGTTTAGGATCTTCATTATATTTAATAAACCCACCAGGAAGCGCATATTTTCCTTTAAAAGGAGCATATTTTCTTTTAATTAATATTACATTTTGATTTTCATCTTGAATGACAGCATCGGCCGTGTGTCCATATTCCGAGGCCCTAGATTTTATTCTGCTATAAATATAGTATCCTATCGTAATTAGTAAGAATACTCCTAAAGCTAATGAAATAATTGAGTGTAATAATCTTGAGGGATCCGAAGTATCTGATACTCCAAATGAAATTCGAATAGCGTTAGCAAATTCTATTATAAATCCTGCTCCTAAAATGATTTGTAAGAAAAATAAAGCCTTTTTAGTCATCTTTTGGATTTGTTCACTCCTCTTAACATATAATTCCTGCATTGAATCATGAAGCGTTTTGAATTTTTCATTTGTTCTTTTTATAATCACTTCCAAACGGAACTTATTTATCAAGTGAGTTAAAACTCTTGTATAATGTTGACGTGGGTTCCAATCTAATTCGCTATAGATAAGGCTCATCTTTGTTTGAATCATTCCCCTTAAAAACCTAAGATTTTTAGTTTTCTCCTCTATTTTATCCAAGCTCATAAATACATCAGAATAGCGTTTCATAAATAAGACATCAAGAGAATTATTGATCGACATTAAAGCGAAAAGAACAGCTCTCATCTTAGGGGTAGGTTCTAAAATGTAGTCTTTTATATATTGAAACTCTGTTTTATAATTTCTTTCTACCATGTATATGAATCCAGAATTTCTTTTAATATAGTGTAATTCTGATAATCGATTAGATAGATTTTTTTTAACTCTTGTTTCAAAATAGTTCTCGGTATAATCACCCCATTGACCTGCATATACTTGGGTCCAATATCCAAGGATCTTCTTATATTTACTAATACTTTCCTCATTCCATTGAACTTCCATGGGTAAGATTTTATTAGAAATAACGAAAACGTATATCGGGCTTTCTGTATCAAGAAGAAGGAACTGATTTTCTCTCTTTTTTCCAAATTTTTTGAGAATATCAATTGTTATAAAAGGAATCTGTTGGATCAAGTCTGGTGAAATTTTTTCTTTCTTATATGGCTCATTTTTAAAGTATTCGACTTCTAGCTTGAAATAACCAAGTGTATTATATACTAAATCTCTATTATCTTCAGTATAAGGATTATTTTCATCAGTATAAGGAAAATTTTGAAAAAATGGCTCCCAATCGCATTCAATTGAAATAGTATTGGCCATTTCCCTTAATGTCTGTTTTTTTTCTTCAGCATGAGGATATTTTTCTAAGAATTTAAATGCTTTATTTAAATCATTTTCATTTAGGTTTTTTAATCTCTCCAATAAAAGAGCTTCTATTTCTTCTGCTTTAATTTCTCCAATGAACTCATTTGTATTAATAAATGCGCTAATATACCAGTACTCTTTTAAGTAAACAAACCGTAAGTTTTCTTCCATTCTCTATTGCCCTCATTTTATTAACATGAGATAAAGTTGTTAAATTATAATTAAACGTTATAGTATTTATTACTTTTTTTTTAAAAAAAATAATTTAAGTAATCAGAATTAATTGAGATATTATTATTGATTTTTATAAACCTTTTATATAAAAACAGCTAAGGATATTTTATATCAAAAAAAAGGTAATTGAAATGAATGAAGTAAAAAAATCTCCAAAGCTAAAACGTAGAATCTCTTTATTTGCATTAACTGCTTATGGGGTGGGTAATGTTTTAGGTGCTGGAATTTATGCCCTAATAGGAGATGTTGTAGGGATAACAGGCAATTTTTCATGGTTAGCTTTTCTCGTAGCGGCGATAATGGGTGCTTTTACTGGATTATCTTACGCTGAACTTGGAGCAATGTACCCGAAAAGTGCAGCAGAGTTTGTCTATACGGAGGAAGCATTTAAAATTAGAATTCTATCATTTATTTTGGGGTGGATAATAATCTTTTCTGGCATTTTATCTACTGCTACGGTTGCATTAGGTTTTGGTGGATATATCTCAGATCTGTTGGGATTTGATATGATGATTATAAAAATTGTATTTGCTATAGGTTTAATCCTAGAACTGAGCATTATCAATTTTATTGGCATAAGAACTTCCACCTGGACAAATATCTTATTTACGTTAATAGAGGCTTCCGGTTTAATATTCATAATTATCATTGGTATCCCCAAACTTGGTTCGGGAAATATAAATTATTTTGAATTACCAACTACTTCAATTTTACCAATCTTTTCAGCTGTTGCATTAATATTTTTTGCTTATATAGGTTTTGAAGATATTGCGAATGTTGCAGAGGAAGTTAAAAATCCACATAAGAATCTTCCTAAAGCTATTATATATTCCATTATAATTACAACAGTACTGTATTGTTTAACAGCTCTCTCAGTTGTCAGTATCGCAGATTATAATATAATTGCTGATTCAGAAGCTCCATTGAATTATGTAGCTAAAGTTGCTATAGGTCCCATAGGAGGAATAATAATGTCACTTATAGCATTATTTGCTACTGCAAATACAGTTTTAATAATGTTAATTGTAACTTCAAGAATGATGTATGGAATGGCAAGAGATAAAGCTTTACCAGAATCGCTAAGCAAAATCTCATCAACATTCAGAACTCCAGCTATCTCGGTCCTATTAACAATGATATTTGCAATTATTCCTGTCTTTTTTGGAGATATTGAAATTGTGGCAAAAGCTACAGTTTTCGGAGTTCTAATTACTTTCTTCTTAGTAAATATAAGCTTAATAGCATTGAGAAGGAGTCAGCCGGACTTTGAAAGACCTTTCAAATTAAAACCATCTATTAGCTGGGTTCCAATAATCGCCCTATTAGGTGCTATAGTATGTTTTGCATTACTATTTACATTTGATTGGTTAATCATTTTAATTCAATTAATAATAATAGCATGTGGAATAGTAGTTTTCTATGCTATGAAATCAAAAATAGAAACAAAGGCTCTATCAAAAATTCAAGCAAAAAGTACTATAAATGAATAATAATTAGCCATATTTCTCTTTCTATTCCTTTATTTTTTCTAATTTTCCGGCAAAGCTTAAATTGCATAACCTTACCAAAATGCCTTTTCCATTTTTTTTATCGAATCCTCTAAAGAATCTTCAATTTCTTTATCAAAATTCGAAAATACAGAGATATTATTATCCCAATTATCAATAGTTTCTTTAGAGTATAGATTAAAGAATTTTTCCATTACATTTTTTAACTCTTGAAGAACCCGTTTAGACTTAATTTTTTTATCAGAATTTGCAATAAAAATAAAATGAGATTTTTTTAATATAGTGAAGCGCATATCGCTCATTTCAAAGTTAGATAATCCTCCCTGAGCAATTTCTTCAACAAAGGAATTTAATGCTGTCAGTAAGGCTCCAAAAAGTTGTTCATCTAATTTTTTTTTGTAAACTCTACTAAATACAACTATTCCTCCCTCGGTAACAATCCATATGTCTCGTATAACTTTATTTGAAGCCAAATAACAACACTTAAAGATTTTACCAATTTAATCGAAAGCTGACTATAAATATTATCTTATAACAATTAATAATTTTTTTCAAAACATTTAAAATTTCAGACAAAAGAAACTCTAAAGATTTTTAAAAGAATATTATGATAGTATTGTTATGACATATACCCCATTTAATAACAATATTTTACCAATATTCTTCTATTATATTGGTCTAATTGTTTTCAGTATATTAATGACAGTATTGATGATAAGGAAGTGGAGAGAGAGAAAAGTTAATCCCCCACTCTATCTTTCTATCGTATTTGCCTTATTTACAGTAGCATTAATAACTCTTACTATTGGTTTAGGTGAAGCGGTAATTACACGATTCTTTAAAGAAATATATAGAATATCTCTACCGGTTGCCTATAGTACGATAATCATAGCAGATATTTTTTTATTTATTTTTGCAAAAGAAATTACCAATAAAGGAAAAGATGCATTAATTCCTTTAATTATCCTTGGAGGTGCTATAATTGCTATTTTATTCCTTCCCTGGAACTGGTGGGGTGTTCCTCCTGAAGATTATGTGGGGCAGCTAAATATTCGTCTTTACTCAACGCTTTCTGTCATCCTTTACTCGTATGTTATTTACATCTTCATCGCACTGTTTTGTATAAAAGCAAGAAAACAAGCAAATGATGCTAAGGTAAGAGCAGGCTTAACACTCCTATTTTTATCTATGATTTCAATGATAACATTCTTTCTAATGTTTGTTTTCGATACTTTACTTATCACATTAGCAAATCATCCCGGTTATTCTGAATTCGTTTACATTGCTTGGATTTTCGCGATTTTGTTTTTCATTTTTACATATCTGTCATTAATCATGCCAAAATGGCTTGTGGATAGAATTGAAAAATAATTAACTAAATTAAAACAATTTTTTTTACTTTTTTTTAATTTAACTAATACCTCAAAAATCTTTCTTTTATTATTTACTTTCCAAATCTTCTAGTAAAAAATCTGTTATATATTTAATCTCCTTATCAGATTGAGTTTTATAATTTACATAACGATAATTAAATACACATAGAGGACATGAACTGATAATTTCTTTTGTTTTGGCATCTTCAAATATTTTTGAACCTATTTTGATTGAAATAGAGCTATCTACGCCTCGAATTCCTGAACCCGCACCACAGCAAGGAGTTTGATTGCGATTATTATTCAATTCATTTATTTTTGAACCTGTCTTTTCCAATAGTTCTCTTGGTTCCTTATAAATTGTCCTATTTTTTAATTTTCTTCCCATTCGACAAGGATCATGATATGTTATTTCTCTCTTTAAACTCTTAAATTTAATTTTACTACTTTTTTCTAATTCATCTATAATCTCAATTATATGTTTAACATTAATATTCCATCCGTTAACGTATTTAGGATAAATGTTATTAAAAGCATATAAGCATCCTCCGCAAGTAACTATAAGGTTCTTAATCTTATTTCTTTTGAATAATTCAAAATTTTCTTCGAAAATCTGCTTAGCACGTTCTAGTTTACCGGCAGAATAAACGTATTCTCCGCAACATGGTTCTTTTTCTAATATTTTAAAATTGTATTTTCCTTTTTTTAAAATTTCATATGAAGCACTTGCGCTTTCTTTTACCCGAAATGAAGACATACACCCAAGAAATAATAAGGTATCAGACTCTCTTTTCTCAAAAATTTCATTTTCTCTATAATTCTTAGGAAGCCAATCTAATCTTTTATTTGGATCTCCATTAACAGAATTATCCGATTCTTCAATTCCTTTTATAATTTTATTATGAATTTCTAATGGACCTATGTTTTTATCTGCTAATTTTATTTTGGAAGAGTGAATTATTTCAGAAATCTCTATATTTTGTTCACAAGAAAGATTACATAAACCACATAAAGTACAAGTATAGATGCCTTGGAGTTCCTCTTGAGAAATTTCTTCATTAGTATAGATTTTATGTGCAATTTTAAGTCTTCCATTCGGTGATTGTAGCTCATTCTGGGTTACATTATAAGTGTCGCATACTTTCATACAACTTTTACAGTCCACACAAGATTCTATTTTTTCTAAAGTATAATTGTCATCCATACTTTAATCCAAATTTTATTTAAATTAAATTTTTTTCTTATCTTCGTGTCAAATTTTTTTTTTC
>JAEOSD010000026.1 GCA_016840545.1 Promethearchaeota archaeon | reverse complement strand
TGCTGCACCAGGGATCCCAGGTTCTGCAGATGATTTACTAACAATTGAGAAAAAAGAAGGGCGCCGAAAGTGTCCTAAATGTGGTAATGAAGACAAAATGTTGATTCACGAGAGTATTGATAAAGGAAATATAATTCTGGATTACCCTAGGATGTATGGAAAAAAGTACCACTGTGGGCAATGCGGAATAGAGTGGCGTGAGAAATAGATTTATATATAATTTTATTTTAATCTTTTTTTATTTTTAAAAAATCTCAATCTATTAATTAGCTTTATACAACTAATTTTTTAAAAATCAGAAACCTTAAGGTTTTTTCAGATCTCTACGCATTAATTTAATTTTTTTCTTTAAATCAACTATCTCATTATCTTTCTTCTCTATTTCGGATTCTAACTTTAATTTTGAATCCTTTACTTTTTGCACTTCTCCTAAAATCCTATCCTCAATTTGTTCAGCTTCATAGAGTTTATTTTTAGCATTTTCTTCTTGTTTCTTTAATTCTTTGATTTCATTATTTTGATCGTCGATAATATTACGTAAATTAGCCATTTCCAATTCAAATTTTCCTGTAATATTGCCAGATTTTTCTTGGGATTCCTCTAACTGTTTTTCCATTCGATTCATAAATTCTTCATTTGTTTTATTTTTCTGAGATAACTTTTCAATCTCCAATACTAATTCTTTTATTCTTACTTCTTTTTTCTCAAGATCTTTTTTCACTAAAGTAAAGGTTTCTACCTGTTGTTGTAACTCCTTTATTTTCTTATTATTGGTTTCCTGTGAATCTTGCATTTCAAAGATAGCTTTTTCTTTTTCGGTTATAATTTCATCCTTTTTTTCGACAAGTAATTGAATTTTTTCAAATTTGGATTTTTGAATAGTATCTTTCTCCAAATATTGAATTTGTTCCATCAATTCTTTGATTTTACTATCTTTTTCGTTTAATCTCTCAACTAATCCTTGGTTTGCGGTTAGTTCAGACCTTAGTTGATCCATTTCATTTGTTAAGGATTTAATTTTTTGAGTTTGATCTTGGATGATATTATTTAATTTGTCTATTTCATCCTTTTGGTTTTGTACAATTTGGATTTTTTCATTATTTGAAAACTCTAATTCTTCAATTTGTTGTTTCTGGGTTTTAAACTGCTTTTGTAGCTCTAAAGTCGCTTTATCTTTATCTTCTATAATCTGACTCATTTCTAGATCGCTTTTAGACGATTGGGAAAGTGCTTCTGTTTTTGTTTCTAATTCTTTGATATTATCATCCTTTTTTACAATAGTTTGAAGTAGATTTTCAATAGTATTATTATTTTGCTCAGCCATTTGCTGAAATTTTTCTTTTTCTTGAAATAAGAATTCATACTCTTTCTTACTATTATCCAATTCTTCTGATAACTTTATTAGTTGATCATTAAGTTTTTTATTTTGTTCAATAAATTCATCTAACTGTTCCCTGAGATTTTCTTCCTCTGAAACGGGTTTTTCGCCTTCTTCCCGTTCTTCAACCCACCCTAAACTTGAAAGAGCCTCTGTGATTGATTCATCTTCATCTTTTTGAGGTTCAGGTTCATCTGGCATAATATAAAAAACAATATTTAGTCTATTAAATTTTTCTACTGTATTAAGATGAATAATCATGTGTAAAAACATATTTCCTATCTAGGAAAAATTTAGTGATGTAACCTATTGCAAGCGCTATAATGAAACTTAGTTCTAATGGAGTTTTTCCAAAATTCGTAAGAAGAAATTGTATTCCAATATTTTCTAAAGTAGTCAAAATCGCGAAGAAAAAGTATTTTATAAACTCTTTTGAAGTCTCTTTCAACTTACTACCCCTTCTTTTAAAAACGATATATTTATCTAAAAAGAATTTTATAAGATAGGTTATTCCTACAGCAAGAATTGAACCGATTAATTCAGGCATATTATAGGGATTAGTTGAGCAATAAACAGCATGAATAAATTCATTAGAGCCAAAATTTCCACATATTAATGGCACGAATACTAGTTGATTCGTTTTTTGTATAAGGTAATTTAAGAGGATCATACACGCCGCAAAAAGAAAATATAAAGTCATTTGTTTTCTTAAATTATTTTCACTTTCCACCATCGTTACCTTTCGAATTTTATATTTTTGAACCACAATGCGGACAAAATCTTATATTTTCTTCAGTAATTTTGTTATTACACATCGGGCATTTTGTTAATTCTTTTTGATTTATATCATCACTTAATTTAATATCAACAGTAGTTGGATTTTCATAAGGTTGTGATATTTCCTCATAATTTTCTTCAGACCTCCTTTTTAACCCACAAGAAAGAGGTAAAATGATAAAAAATGGAAAAATTGGGAAAAAAACCCCAAAAAATAAACTTAGGATAAGTAAAATTATCGATACTATTATAATACCAATAAATAGTA
Source organism: Promethearchaeota archaeon (assembly GCA_016840545.1). Taxonomy (GTDB): domain Archaea; phylum Asgardarchaeota; class Lokiarchaeia; order Sigyniarchaeales; family SOKP01; genus SOKP01. The sequence goes on along the minus strand of JAEOSD010000026.1, from coordinate 22,089 downwards.
AAGTATAATATTTCATAGCCTAATTATTCAAGTTTATTTAGTAATTCGCAATTATGAGTTATTTTTAATGCGATCTTTCCAAGAATCAAGTTTTTCAGTTTCTTCACTTACTGATGGTATTTGAAAACTGCTTGCTGTTCCTTGAGATGTAGGTGATAATACTTGTAAAATTTCCTTTGAAATCTTACTCCTTGCATCAACTTTTCCCGTCAACTTTCTATATAATTTTTTTACCCCCCAAATAAGGAGGGAAAACCCAATAGAAAATAAAAAATAAACAGCAATCCAGCCATCTCCAAGAAGTGGGATCTCAAATGGTAAAATTCCTGAAGCATAATTTATATAAAAAACTCCTATTAAAGCAAAAATTCCAAGAAATACAACACATCTAATACATGATGGGATAAGTTGTTTTTTCATCATCTGTTTCATTAAAGCAGTGGATTCTTGCTGCATTGCAAACATTTCTTGAGCATTTCCTGTAGCTTGGGCTGTTCGCATGCGCTCTTGAATGTTTAGTGCTTTATCTCTTAATTCTCTGGCAGACTGAAGATTAATTCCTAAAAATTTGTTTAAAATTAAACCTAAAGCTACCATGCCTATAGAAATAAACATTATTTGAAGTATTATACCTACATTTGTCAAATTTCCATCACTCAAATGTTCTTTGACTTTAAAATCTTCTTTTACTTTAAAATTTTCTCAAATTTTCTTTTAATTTGTAAGGATTTTTCTAATTATAATATATAATGTCTCTTACCTCTTTTAAATTATAGATTAGTGATATAGGATACTTTAAGGCATTAAAACTCATCATAGGAGGAAACTAATCTCTTCGAATATTTATAGGATTTAATTTTAATGGAATTAAAAATATAACCAATTATTAATTTGTGATTAAAACTTTCAAATTAAATCGTATTCAATATGCGAGAAAAAATTGAATTCTTAGAACGTAGAAACAGATTTCTCACTCATAGATATAAATCATCAGTAAAGCAAATTCTTTCCTATCTTTGGGAATTTAAAAAGCTCTTCATCTTTATAGCTATTTTAGGAGTAGTTCAATCTATCTTATACCTCACATTTCCTTTATTTCTAGGACCAGCAATGGATATCTTAGTAAATCCGAGTATTCTTATTGAAAATGTTTTTCCTATATTTTTTACCATAGTAATTATTCAATCTCTTGTTGGCATCATTAATGGAATAAGAATTTATATTAATAGATGGATGGGAGCAAATGTAATTTATAATTTAAGAAATGACCTTTTTTCTACAATACAGCAGATGTCGTGGGGATGGTTAGATGAACACAAGACCGGAGAACTTCTGTCTCGAACAACAAGTGATGTAAATTTACTCAAGGAATTTTTGGGAAATAATCTTCAACTTTTTATACAACAACTCTTTACTTTTTCATTTAGCTTTGCAATTCTTTTTATAATCGATATTGAATTAGCTTTTTTTGTTATAATTGTGTCACCTGCGTTATTTTATGTATTACTTATTTTCAGAAAGAAATTTAGGCCCGTCTTTAAAAAATCAAGGGAAACTTATGCAGATTTGACCAACAACATTCAAGAAAATGTTCAAGGAATTACTGTTGTGAAATCTTTTGGAAGAGAATCTTATGAAATTAATAAATTTTCACAATATAATGAGAAATACTATAAAGATTCAATGGACATTATAAAACTACAATCAAGCTTTGATCCAATAATTCGTTTAATTGATAATATTGCTTTTCTTATTGTATTACTTCTTGGAGGATTATTTGTCCTGAATAATGATATCACTTTTGGAGATTTGTTCGCATTTGTAATGGTTTTGAATTTTTCAATAGAACCTTTGTACTTTATCTCAAGATTTTTTGGAAATATGCCCCAAATATCAGAAACGTCTGATAGAGTGGTTCATATTTTGAATTCAAAGATTATCGTCAAAGAAAAAGAAGATGCTCTTGAAATGCCCACTATTACGGGAGAAGTTGAATTTAGAAATGTATTTTTTAATTTTAATGAAATTAAGAAAAATTTTGTATTAAAAAATATAAATTTGAAAATTAAACCTGGTGAAAATATTGCAATATTAGGAGCAACCGGCTCTGGAAAATCAGCATTGGTTAAATTAATTCCTAGGTTTTATGATGTATCTAGGGGAGAAGTTCTTATAGATGGTATTAACGTAAAGGATGTTAGCTTCAAATCCCTAAGAAAACAAATCGGTTTTGTCTCACAAGAAAGATTTTTGTTTTCCTGCTCAATTAAGGAAAATATTGCGTTTGGTAATAAATCTATAAAGAATGAAGACATAAAAAATGCAGCAAAATTTGCTAACATTTTCCAATTTATTGAAGAAGATTTACCCGAAAAGTATGAAACTAAGGTAAGTGAAAGAGGTACAACGCTATCAGGAGGTCAAAAGCAAAGAATTTCAATTGCTAGAGCTTTAGCTATTAAACCCAAAATCTTGATTCTAGATGACGCTACGAGTAGTGTTGACGTTGATACTGAGTATAGAATCCAAAAGAATTTCAAAGAAGTTTTTAAAGAATCTACAACCTTTCTTATTACTCAAAGATTATCAAGTGTGAGAAATGCTGATAGAATCTTAATTTTAAACAACGGAGAAATTGCCCAATTAGGCACCCATGAAGAATTAATGAGTCAAGAAGGGATTTATAGAAATTTATATTTAACACTAAAAGTCGAGGAACGAGCATAGTGCTGAGAGAAAAAAAAGATATAAATGAAGAACATAAGGAAAAGAGAGATACTAAAGGGACTTTAAAAATATTAGGGAGATTAATTCGGTATATTGGAAAAAAAAATAGAAAGTTGTTCTTCCCACTTACCATATTTATCATTTTAAATATAGCTATTAATTGGCTTACTCCCTTAGTGTTTAAATCATTGGTGGATGATGGTTTGGGTGGTGGAATAGGTGCAACTGAAGGTAATATTGATGTAGTTATTAGTCTTGGCATTATTTTTTTTGTTTTGACAATTTCTGGAGTTCTCATAAGGATAGCCCAAAGTTATATTATACAAAAATTAGCAACACTTACAATGTTTAATTTAAGAGCAGAACTTTTTATTAAATTTCAAAAATTAGGCTTAGATTATCACGAAACTCCCGACCGTACAACAGGAAAAAAAATCAATTATCTCACTGGTGATGTAAATACTATCCAACAATTAATACAATCAGGATTATTAATCTCTCTGAGTAATCTCTTTTTAGTACTTGGAGCTTTACTTTTTATGATAATATTAAGTCCTGGTTTAACACTAGTAATATTTTTGATTGTACCTATAATTTTCGGATTAGGAATAATTCTTTTAAAAAAAGCTAGAAAATACTTCAAGGATTTAAGAGAAAGAGTTGCTGACGTAACTAGTAATTTGGATGAGTCTATTATGGGAATGCGAACGATTCAATCCTTTGCTGTAGAGGAGGAAAATTATAACGAATTTAAAAACACCACCGAGCTAGAAAAACAAACCACCATGAAAGCCGCAAAGTTACTCGCATTTATCCCTGGAATTAGTCTATTAGTCATAACTTTAGGAATTAGTGTTGTATTTTTTACTGCAGGTTTTTTAATTCGAGAAGGTTTACTCTCACAAGGCACTTTATTAGCATTTATTTTTTACATTTTTATGTTCTTTGAGCCTTTATTATCATTAATTAGTTTTTTAACCCTTTTACAAAATTCAATTGCAGCTGGAGCTAGAATTATTGGTTTATTTGATGAAGAACCGTCAATAAAAGAAATACAAGATGCTGTAGTTTTAAAAAATGTAAAAGGAATAATTGAATACAATAATGTGGGTTTTTCTTATGAAGAGAATGTTCCAGTATTAGAAAGTATCAGCTTAAAGGTAAAGGCAAAAGAAAGATTAGCACTAGTTGGTTATACAGGTGCAGGGAAGAGTACATTCGTTAAATTGCTATCTCGATTTTATGATCCAACAAAAGGCGAGATAGATGTTGATAATATTAATTTAAAGGATATAAACCTTAAAAGTTTAAGAAATAAGATAGGAATCGTCCTCCAAGAAAATTTTCTATTTTCTGGTACAATTATGGAAAACATAAGATACGGAAATTTAAACGCCACTGAAGATCAAATTGTAGAAACAGCAAAAAAGGTAAATGCTCATGAATTTATAGTAAATCTTGAGAGAGGTTATAATACAATCGTAGGAGAAAGGGGTAGTAAGATATCTGAGGGTCAAAGACAATTGATTGCATTTGCAAGGGCTTTAATAGGTGATCCGCCTATTCTAATCTTAGATGAAGCAACCTCATCTATAGACCCATATAGTGAACTTCTAATACAACAAGCCTTAGAAACTTTATTAAAAGGACGTACAAGCATCTCTATAGCACACAGATTATCTACAATAATCAATTCAGACCGAATTATTGTTTTGGATAAGGGGAAAATAGTTGAAGAGGGGTCACATCAAGAATTAGTTAAATTAAATGGTCTTTATAATCATTTATATAGAATGCAATTTAAAGATCCATTCAAAAAGAAAAAGCAGAAATAACAGAAAATACTATATCATCAGATAAAAAAGATTCCCCTATTGATGATAGAGACAGATTTTCAAGGTTTTTTTAAAAGAAATCGATTTATAGTTGCTTGATTATCAAAAAAGTAAAAGAAAATTAAACAACTTTTCCACATTTCTTACATATATATTGTTTCGCGTAGATTTTTATCCCTCCCATCTGATGCAATACTTGAGAGCGATCTTCTTCAGTCCTAAAGTCAGTTCCTCCACAATCAGGACATATTCTTCTTCCTTCTATAGGTGGTTTTTCTATTGCTTTTTCTTCTTCCTTTTGTTTTTCAACGATAGCAGATGGCTTAACTGTACCCGTCCCTGCTGCTTTTACTTCTACGGCTGAAGCTGGTTTTGATTTAAGAAGTTTATCCAATTTATCATTGATTTTTTCGAGTAAGGATAACACTTTTTCTTCAAATTCAGACATATTATCTCCTTTTTTTAAAATCTAATCAAAATGTAATTTAATAAAATATCTAAGATTCATTTTAAAAATCTTTGTAAAAGAAAAGTTAAAGTTAAAAGTTAAAATCTCTATTTCTCGATTTAAATATCTCTCCTTCGCCCTTCTATTGATTCAAAATAATCCAAGATAGATTCTTTAATCTCAATAGCAGGGTAAATCAATCTTGATTGCCAAACATAATTTATCGCATCAGTCCAATTCCAATTGGGATTTTGTTTTAAAAGCCATGCCACAATTATTCCACCACTTCTTGAAACTCCCATAGCACAATGGACTAAAACTTTTCCATTTTTTATATGCTTATCTATGAATGCAATTATTTCTTTAAGATATGTATGAGGCGGATACCAATCATCAGGGAATCCTTTATGTAAATAAGTAAATCCTTGAGAAGTAGGATCATAGAGGTTTTCTTCCATTAAATTAACAATAGCAGTGATTCCAATTTCCTTAAATTTCTTAAAATTTAATCTTGGCCAGTACGCGCCTATATATAAGTTATGATGAACTCTATATATTTGATCCATCTCTGTCATTATAAAAAAAACTAGTAAAGCAAATTTTTATCAATTTAATTTAGAAAATTTTTGTAGTTTCAAAAGTTTTTTTATTTTAAGAGAATAATAAAGGAATTTAATCTAATTTAATTAAATCCCGACTTGCTATAATATTAGCTCCTAATCCAAGAATGTTTTCAATTAAGATATCTCCCATTTTAATTGGGGCTTTTAATTTCATTTTGGCAATTTCTACTAAGACATCTTTTAATTTTTCTTTAAGAATAGCTTTATCCGTTCGTACCGGAATTAAAGGTAATAACCCATTTTCGATTCTCATAGTTGTTGTAAGAATTCTTTTTGGTTCATAAAACTCTTGCTGAGCATATTCAAGTCCCCGCTCGCAAGTATACCCTTCAAATGTAACTTTTTCATTAGCCCCTTTTTTAGCTTTTATCTCACAGCCCGTTGGACATACAATGCAACGAATTATTTTTATTGTACTAAGTTCTAACATAGCTTAACACCTTTTATTAATCCTCCTCTATTAATACCTCTGGACGAGGAATTACTTCAACTGTTATTGTTTTACAATCAGGTTTTATACCTTGTTTTTCCAAATTTATACTCAATTCGACCATCTCACTTGGTATAACATAGATTTTCTTTCTTTTATAGATGATGCTATTCTCTTCATCTTTAAATTGTATTAGAACCCTTCTATCTGGATAACTTACCCTAAAAGTGAAAATTATATCATTTGATAAATCATTTTTATTAATTAAATCAGGTTTAACATAGTTAACATTATCTCCAGAGACTAATTTAATCGTTTCACGGGCTTTAATTTCCTTATCATATCTACTTTTAACATATTCAGCAGCAACTTTTCCTGTGCGCTTAGCTTCTGCTGTAACTAAATCAACTAAATCATGAACTTGTAATACATTTCCACAAGCAAAAATGCCTTCAACAGAAGTTTCTAAATTATTATCAACTACTGGACCACCATTTTTAGAAAGTTCGACTCCTGCTTGTAATGTTAATTCATTTTCCGGTATTAAACCAACTGACAAAAGTAACGTGTCACATTCAATAAATTTTTCAGAACCAACAATACGATCAAAATTTCTATCAACTTTTGATATGGTAACTCCTTTAATTCTATCTCTACCATGAATTTTGGTAACTGTATAATTCGTAATGAGGGGTATTTCATAATCCTCTAGACACTGTACTTGATTTCTCAATAAGCCACTTACATAAGGTAAAATCTCTACAACAGCTTTTACTTTGCAACCTTCCCATGTTAATCTACGTGCCATTATCATTCCGATATCTCCACTTCCTAGGATAACAAATGTATTTCCTGGTAAGTAACCTTCAATATTTACGAATCTTTGAGCTTGGCCAGCGGTATATATTCCAGAAGGTCTGAAACCAGGGATATTAATAGCTCCTCTTGTTCTTTCCCTACAACCCATCGCTAAAATAATTGCTTTTGCTTCAACTTCAATAAGACCTTCTTGCTTATTAACGGCATAAAGATATTTATCCTTATTGATTTCAAATACCATTGTATCTAAAAGATAAGGGATTTTTAATTCTTTAACTTCATTAATAAATCTCTGAATATATTCCGGACCAGTTAATTCTTCTTCAAATTCTTTTAATCCAAATCCATTATGGATGCATTGTAGGGTAATTCCACCTAATTCGTGATCTCTTTCTATTATTAAAACACTTAATTCTGCCTTTTTAGCTTCAACTGCAGAAGCTAAACCCGCTGCTCCCGAACCAATTACAACCACATCGACTTTGTATTTATTCATTCTTTAACCCCCTCTTCAATATTTCTCAACTGAATGTCTTTAGTTTTACCAATTAAAAAATAAGTGTCTTCTCCTCGTTTTGTTACTTCTTGATAGGTTATGCCTAGTTCGCGAGATAATATTTCTATGACTCGTGGGCGGCAAAAGCCTCCTCCACACCGCCCCATGCCTGGTCTGCAGCGGAATTTTATTCCATCAACAGTTTTAGCTCCCACAGGATTATGAATTGCATCGACAATTTCCTTTTCTGGAATCATTTCACATCGGCAAATTATTCTAGCCCATGCGGGATCTTCTTTAATTTTTCCATCTAATTGCTCTTTAGAAAAATCTTTAAATCTTTCTGGTTTTGGTCGTATAGGATTATAATCATCTTTAGTTTTTAATTCTACTCCTATTAATTCAAGATATTCTTCTACTCTCTCAGCTATTGCATAACATGAAGTTAAACCCGGTGATAATATACCAGCTACATTGATAAATCCATAAACATCTGTATTATCAATAACAAAGTCATATGTATCAGGTACAGCTCTCAGTCCAGCAAAATTTTTTATTGAAGCTCGTAATGGTAAATTAGGTACTAATTGTCTACCACCCTCAATAATTTCTTTTAATCCTGCTTCGGTGGTTGAAATATCTTTCTTATCTGTGATATTTTGAGCATTAGGTCCTACAAATGTATTGCCATGAATAGTAGGGCATACTAGGATCCCCTTGGATACCTTAGTAGGAATAGGAAATAGAACTTTATTTAGATGCATGGCATTTCTATCAAATAAAATATATTCCCCTTTCCTTGGCATTAATTCAAAATAATCTAAACCAACCATTTTTGAGATTTTAGCAGCGTAAAGCCCTGCCGCATTTATTACATTTCGTCCTTGAAATTCACCAGCTTTAGTTTTTAATTTAAAAAGATAATCTTGATGTGTTATTTTTTTAACTTTTGCATTTAGAAAGAATTTAACTCCATTAATAACAGCATTTTCAGCAAGAGCAAAAGTCATTTCATAAGGGCTAACAATGCCTGCTGTGGGGGCATGAAGCACACCGATAACATCATTTGTAAGATTTGGTTCCATGTATTTAATTCTTTCTTTATCTAATATTAGCTCTAGTCCCGGAATACCATCTTCTATTCCCCGTTTCCGTTCCTCTTCAAGAAATTTTATTTGATTATCTTCTACAGCTACAACAAAAGAACCTATCCTCTGAAAAGGAAAATTTAATTCTTCTACTGCTTGAGTATAGAGTTTGTTGCCTTTTATACAAAACTGTCTCCTAGTATGCTCCCTTGGAGCCCCATACCCTGCATGAACAACGCCAGAATTACCTTTTGTTGTACCATTTGCAATATCTGCTTCTTTTTCTATTAAGCAAATATTTAAATCATATTTAGATAAAGTACGTGCTATACAGCAACCAATAACTCCGCCACCAATTACGATAACATCAAATATCAATAATTATACCCCATTTAATATGAAAAATAAATCGATAGATCTATGTTATAAATAGTAAGATTTCTTTAAAATTTATTTAGAAATATGGAATTGTTGATTTAAAGAAAAGGAAGATTTTGATCTTTTTATTTACACTTTAAAATAAAATTGTAAATAACCAAAATAAATTGAAGGCTAAAGCAATAATAATTAAGGCAATTGTAATTGGATTAAATACAACATTTCTTAAAGATTTTGTATATTTTAATTGAATATCTCCTCTTAATAATCTTTCAACTGATTTAAATTTAGGATTGATTGCTTCTTTAAGATGATAAGATCCAAGAAAACGAGGAGTAGATAAACTTTTAATAATATTACTAAAAGTATTTGAAGTAAGTGGGCTTAATCTCTTATTATTGAATTCTTCTTCAAAATCTCGGATAACTTTCCCTTTATTTAAGGTTTTTTCATCAATATTGTTGTTCTTTGTCATAAATAAATCGGATTGGAATTATTTTAATTAATTCATGTAAGTAATATACTATTAATCTTAAATTTTTTATGGTTATAGCAAATAATTTTTAATATCTTCAGAATTATAAGTTTATTTTAAGACCAAAATGCTTCCTTTAATTTGTCAATTGGTTTTTCTAGAGAATTCTCTATGAATTGCCCAAAATTAGAAAAAATATTTATATCACCATCCCAATTTAGCAAAACATCTGAGGGATACACATCAAAAAATTTATCGCTAATTGTTTTTAATTCTTCAACTACTTTTTTCTCTTTAATTTTATTGAGAGCTGTGCCAACGAAAAGAAAATCTCTTCTTCTTACAATTATAAACCTCATGTTTCTCATTTCAAAATTAGAAATTCCCCCGTTAGAAAGCTTTTCTGCAAATGTATTTAAAGCAGACATCAAGGCACCAAATAATTGGGGATCAAGCCTCACTTCATCCATCACTCTGGAATATAATGTAACCCCAGTAGATGTGAGTACCCAAAAATCCTTAATTACTTTTGTCAATCTAATCCCCTAAACTTTATTTTAACCAGTTAAATATTGATAAAAATTTACATAATTTTAACCTTTTACTATAAGAAAATATATCTACTTTTAATAATATAAAATTAATACAACTTTAAAATTGCAATTTTTTCTATTTTTTTTTGAATGAAGGAATAGTTAATAATGAAATGGAAAACTAAAATCACTCAATTGACAGGAATAAAATATCCTGTGATTATGGGAGCTTTTGCTGGAGTAGGGAGGGCTAAGTTTGCTGCTAAATTTTCTGATTCTGGAGGTTTAGGTATCATCACCGCGTTAAATTTCAATACAAATGAGGCATTTCGCGAAGAATTGCAGATTATGAAAAATTTAACAAATAGACCATTTGGTATAAACTTTTCCATAATGCCCCCAGAGACAGCAAAAAGGATCTCGAAACCAAAAACAGAGCAGGCTTATTTGGACTTTGTTAATATAGCATTAGATAATGGAGTTAAAATATTTACAACATCAGCATATCAAGCACCAAAAATAGGAAAAATTGTTAAGGAAGCTGGAGGTCGTTGGTTCCATAAATGTACTACAATTAAACATGCTTTATCTGCTGAAAAATTAGGAGTTGATGCTGTAACATTAGTGGGGTTAGAAGGTACTGGTTTTAAAAATCCCCTCCAAAATACTACTTTAGTAAATATTACTATGGCTAAAAGGCTGTTAAAAATTCCTATTATTGCTGCTGGAGGAATCGGTGATGCGCGTGGCTTTCTTGCAGCTTTGGCAATGGGTGCTGATGCTGTATGTTTTGGAACAGCGATTATGGCTACGGAAGAATGTGGAGCTCCACAGAGCTACAAAAAGAAGTTAATTAAACAGGATATTTTTGACCTAGAATATTATAAAAAAATTTTTCATTTTCAATTAAAAGATAAAAGTATTTGGAGTCCAGCAGCAGGACATATTAAAGAAATTATTCCTTTAAAAAGTTTTATAGGCAACATCATTTCTGATGCTGAAAAGATATTGAGATCTTGGGGATATCGTGGGGAAGAATTCAGCACATTATAATAAAGGATGCAATTATATCATTAGGTGAGAAATGTGAAATTTGACTATGGGAAAACAGGCTTAGAATTTTCTCTTGATCCGAATTGGAATACAACAATAATTCGTCCATTAAAGCAAGATGTAATTGAAAATCCAAAAAATGTCATTAAAAATTGGATCAATAATCCTATAGGTACTCCTCCACTAAACGAAATCGTTGATCAAAGGAAAAAGTTAAATCAAATTTGTATTGTAGTATCTGATGCTACAAGACCAGTTCCTTCGAATATCATTCTTGAAGCTCTAATAGCTGAATTAAATGAATATGGTATAAAAGATAATCAAATACTAGTATTAATTGCAACTGGACTTCATCGAGCAACTTATGATAATGAATTAGAAAGAATAATAGGAACAGATCTTTTAAATAGAATTAAATATATTAATCATAACGCGAGAGATAATGATTCTCTTATTTATTTAGGAGATACTGAAGATGGGGTACCAATTTTTATTAATAAGTATTATTATGAGAGCGACTTAAAGATTTTAACTGGCTATGTTGAACCTCACTTCTTTTTTGGATTTTCTGGTGGCAGGAAATCCATAGTACCAGGAATTTCTGGATCATTAACAATTCAAGCTAATCATTCTGTTGAAAATATCCATTCTCCATATTCAAGGTTTGGAATATATGAAAATAATCCAATGGCAATAAGTTCTACAGAAATTGCTAGGTTATCGGGTGTAGATTTTGTAATAAATATTTGCATTAACGAGGAGCATAGAATTACTCAAGTTGCAGCTGGTGATTTAGAAGAAGTGCATAAGAAATTGGTTGATTACCAATTAAACTACATATTTAAAGAGATTGATAACCCCTATGACATCGTAATATGCGGAAATGGAGGATACCCATTGGATCTTAATTTATACCAAGCAGTAAAGAGTATGGGGATTGGAGAAATAGCTGTTAAGGAGGGAGGGACCATAATTTCTGTAAATGAGTGTATTGACGGTATTGGCGTTGGCCATGATAAATTTAAAGATCTCCTTTTTTCTAAAAAAAAACCAGAAGACATTTATCGAAAAGCATTATCTAAAGAAATAACTATGATTGATATATGGGAAATTCAAATTCTAACAAGAATTATGATGAAAGCTGAGGTATATGTTATCTCTACAATAAATAGAGATGAATTGGGTAATATAGGCTTAAAATACGCTGAATCAATAGAAGTTGCAATCCGAATGTCCTTAACTAAACATGGTCCTAATGCTAGGATACTAATTTTACCAAATGGACCCCAAATTATTCCTATTCTAAAAGAAAAGTAATGATCGAGATGTCACTTATTTTTTATAATTATTCTTGTTTTAATCACGGTTTAGATGGGCTTGTTGCCCCACAACAAAATAATTTTTACAGAAATATCTTTAAATATGTGACTATCTTAATAATTTATTGGATAGGTTTAAATTGTAAGATTTCATTGGGGAATATTATAATTTATAATTTAAAACAATTAAGTTTTAGTATCCGTAATATGGATATATATTTAGAATTAATACATAAATGTGAAAAAATATGAGCTACAAAGATAGACTTCGGCACTATTCGGAAAGAACTGATAGTTCAGATGAGAAAAGTTGCAGTGAGCAATGCTGTGATAATCCGTGTATTGAGTCCAAAGATGGAGATATCGTTTGTTTAAGTTGCGGAATGATTCAGAGTCGCAATTTGGTTGGAAATGAGAGACGGGCATATACTGTAGAAGAGGTGAACAAGAGGAGAAGGACTGAACCGCGGTGGAGGGAATTTGGGCCCAGAACTATGTTACCAAACACCAAAATCGATAGTAAGGGTAGACTCATCAATGCAAAGGGTAAAACATTATTCTCAAGACTTTCTAAAATTCAGAATTCATTAATCTCCAGTATTGAAAGAAATTTCTGGGAAGCAAAGCCAAAATTGAAGATGCTTACTTCTAAGATGAATATCCCGGAGTATATTAAAGAAACTGCGTGGAAGATTTATTCAGTTGTTGCTAAGAAGAAGTTAACGATGGGTCGATCAATTGATGGTTTTATTGCCGCTGCGTTATACGCTGCGATCCGAGTACATGAATTTCCTAGACTCTTAGAGGAAGTATGCGATTCTTCAATGACTCCAAGGCGAACTGTCCATAGAAGCTTAGGGATGATTGTTAAAGAGGTCCTCCCGGAACTTTCGCTTAGATATAAACCGATCACCGCTGAACAGCTAGTATTTCGGTTCGGTAACGATTTGGGTTTACCTATGGAGGTACAAAAGAAGGCAATCAACATGCTTGCCCAAGCGTCCAAAAATGGCTTACTTCGCACGGGGAAAGATCCAAAAGGGTTAGCAGCGAGTGTTATTTATATGGCTGCTAAGGCAAGCAATTGTCGTAAAACTCAAGCAGAAGTATCAGAAATTGCTAAAGTCACCGAAGTTACATTAAGAAGCAGATCTAAGCAAATAAAAAGCAAATTAGGCTAATTGGTTAATCTATTTCAGGATTAATTAAATTTGAACTAATTGATTGATTTTTTTATTTTTCTTTTTTTTTAATATTTTTTAATTCTAATGCAGATTGGCTATTCATAGTTATTTTAGGATTCTTAAGAGATCACATTTCTGAAAACTTATTAATAAAGATGACGAAATATTTCTTATAATAAAATACTCCAAAAAAAGATGTTTTTATGGATCCTTATGCGATATTTATTAATATACTGAGCCCCGTTATTGGGTACTTAATTGGTTCAATTCTTCCTGCTTACATTTTAGTTAGAACAATTAAAAAGATTGATATTAGAGAGCAAGGCACAGGGATTGCCGGGACGATGAATACTTTTCGTACTTTAGGAAAAGCCTACGCGATTCCAACTGCAATTTTTGACACCTTAAAAGGTGTTGGGGTTATTTTTTTAGCTTTTTTCTTAGGAGCAGATTACTTTTTTGCTCACTTAAGTGGATTGGCAGCAATTGCTGGGCATGTGTTTCCATTTTATATTCGTTTTAAAGGTGGACGAGGGCTAGCTTGTGCGACTGGAATTTTAATTATGTATATGGTAAATTATCTACTAGTTGGTCTTGAAATGTTTTTCTTTTTTTTCTATATGGCATTAATTATTTCGATTTTTGTATATGTGTCTAGAACGGGAAAGATATTAGGGGCAATAATTCTGCCTCTTGTTGGGTATACTGTCTTTGTATTTTATCCACATGTTCAATATAATCTCTTCTTTTGGGTAATTCTTGCTTACATTTTTTCATTTTGCATTTATCATATTATAAAGGATAAAAAACTGAGAATAGAAGATGAAACTTTCAAATCCCATTGGTGGCGGGTCATAATACGGCCAGTTGCCTTGCTATTTCTTGTTTTTTATATATACTATTCAAAAGAAATGGCTCTTATTGTTATCGGGATTGTAGGATTATGTTTTATCGCTTTAGACCTCGTAAGATTCCTTCATCGACAAGCAAATATACTCTTCACAGAGAGAATAAAAAAGATTTTTAGGAAAGAGGAGAAAAAGAAATTCTCCACAATGACAATATTTCTAATAGGGTTTTTCGTTACCGTTCTTTTATTTGAAATGACTATTGCTATTATTGCTATAATTTATTTAACGTTCTGTGACATGTTTGGTAAGGTATTTGGGCTTGCTTTTGGAAGACATAAACTTTTCAATAAAACTGTTGAGGGATCGCTATCTTTTTTTGGATGTGTATTAATCTGTGGTTATATAATGTTTGCATCATTCAATTATCCTTTAATTTTGCTTTTATGTGGAGGAATTACTGCTACAATTATTGAATTTTTACCCATAGGGGTTGACGATAATTTTACTGTACCCATATTAAGCGGGACCGTTATGACAGTAATTACCCTTCTTGGTTTTTAATTTGAAAAAAAAATAAGACGTCTTCAACAATCAAGTATGCCAAAATATATTTATAAAGAATAGACTCTTATCACAAATCGGTGATTCTGTGAATGGGATTATAATATTAATAAATATATTATGTATATGTATAGGGTATGTTATAGGTACAATTAATCCGGCATATATATTCGGTAGATTAAAACATATTGATATAAGAGAGGTAGGAACTCGTAATGCTGGTACTTCAAATGTATTTAAAACCCTAGGGTTATCATATGCTGTTCCCACAGCTATTTATGATACATTAAAAGGATTGATATCTATGTTCATCGCGGCAGTGATTGGAGCAGAATACATCTTCATACAGATTAGTGGATTTGCTACAATCCTCGGACACATTTTCCCATTTTATCTAAGGTTCAGAGGAGGACAAGGAGTAGCTACCTCCACAGGCATTTTATTATATTATCTTGTTGGCTATTTTTCATATAGTCTCGAAATTTTCTTTATCCTGCTATTTCTTTTTTTGATTGTTGCTATTTTTGGATATGTAACCAAAACTGGAGAGCTTGTAGGGATTACTGTTATTCCTGTACTTGCTTATGCTCTTTTTGTTTATTACCCTGAAGTCCAATACACTATCTACTTAACCATAATCCTTACATATATTGTTTCTATACAACTTTATAACATAATAATTAAGAAAAAAATGACCATTCAAGATGAAAATTTTAAAGGTCATTGGTGGCGAACTGCAACACGTCCTTTTGCCGTTTTATTTATTTTATTTTATGTTTTCTATTCACAAACATTAGCTCTTATTATAATAGGAATAGTAGGTTTATGTTTTATTTTTCTTGACATCATAAGATTTATCCATCGTCAAACAAATGTAGTATTGACGACCAAAGTGAAGGCATTGTTTAGAAGGCAAGAGGAAAAAAAATTTTCATCTATGACCTTATTTTTAGTTGCAGCGTTTATAGCTATACTTCTTTTTGAAGATTATATTGCAATAATCTCTCTAACCTTCCTGATTTTTGGTGATATCTTTTCAAAACTTTTCGGTCTTGCCTTTGGAAGACATAAGATTTTTAATAAGACGCTTGAGGGGACATTAGCGTATTGTGGTTGTGTTTTGATTGTTGGGTTCATCCTATATCATAGTCTAGATATTCCATGGGCAATCTTGGTAATTGGAGGTATTACAGCACCTTTAGTTGAACTATTTTCTTTCAATTTAAATGATAATTTTACCGTTTCTCTCATAAGTGGTACAGTCATGACTGTGGGTACTTTTTTTGGTTTATAGAAAGGAGAAAAAAGTTAGTTAGTCTGAAAGATTAATTTTCTGGAAGAGTTATATCCAAATACCTTTATTTTCCTTGAAGATTTAATAACTTTTTTCAAAAATATAATGTTTTAAATGTCTACTCTATTTTCTTCTTAGAAATGTCTTATATTGAAAAAAAATATAGAGCAAAAATTATTGAAATATTTGAGAATTTATCAAAATTAGATAATGATGTATTAGAACAGGTACGTAAGAAGTCAATTAGCAGTGTAGATATGATTGCTAAATTATGTGCTGCCTGTAACAAGCAGATTAATGAAATATTGAAGAAATATTACCCCGAAATAAAAGAGATTAATGATAAATTACAAATTAAGTCTGAATTGAAATTCTATTTTGATTTAATTGATTATTTAACCGATTTTGTAAAGAATGTAGAAACTTTCCAAAAACTTGATGAAAGATATTATGATAACCTAATACAGTTTATACAAGAAAAGGATAAATTAATTTCAGGTAAATACAAACGAATTTGTTCTCAAGAATTAACAGCTTTTTATGATAAACGGACAAGAGACAATTTAGAAAAGATCTTGGCAGAAAAAATTGAACAGAAAAATCGAGAATTTTTTGCAATTGGTCCTTTAGAACAAGAGCTAAAAAAAATTGGTCAAATTGCTGGAGCAAAATCGATCTCCATCATTACTCCACGTGAAAGTGATAAATATTTATTAAAGACAGTAAAATCAGTCATCGAATATTCTCATGGAATAGATGAGGCAGAAGCTGAAAGGGTAGGAAGAGAAATTAAAAATTTTTTAGAGTCAAAAAAATTTAAGGCCCTTATACATGCTGGGTTTATTCTAACAGATGCGAAGCTTTTGTTAGATAATGGTTAATTAAACTTAAAAAGACTCCTTCTAATCTAGTACCATATTTTAGATTTTTAGTTTTTACTCATAAAATATTTAACATTTCAATTATTTTTAAAATAGACTATGGCAAAAAAGAAAAAAGAGATTCCTTTAACGGGAATTACTGTTTCTAAGGAAGAGGATTTTTCTGCTTGGTATACTGAATTAATCAACAAGGCGGAGTTAGCTGATATTCGATATAATATCAAGGGTTTTGTTGTTTATAGAGAATGGGCTACCATAACAATAAAAATAATGTATGCTAAATATGAAGAATTAATGGAAAAAAACGGACACCTTCCATTAACTATGCCCTCACTAATCCCAGAGAGTAACTTTTTATTAGAAGCTGAGCATGTAGATGGGTTCGCCCCAGAAGTATTTTGGGTCACTGAAGCAGGTAGTTCAGGTAAATTATCTGAGCGATTAGCCTTACGGCCGACAAGTGAGACTGCCTTATATAAAATGTATTCATTATGGATTAGAAGTTATAAGGATTTACCTTTTAAAAGATATCTTTCATGTCAAATATGGCGCTATGAAGGAAAAATGACGAGACCATTCTTTAGAGCACGAGAATTTCATTGGATAGAAGGTCATGACGTATTCTCAACAATGGAAGGAGCCCTAGAACAGGTAAAAGAAGACATGGAAGTAACATATAAAATGCTACAAGATGAGTTTGGAATCCCTATAATATTTTTCGAAAGACCACAATGGGACAAATTCCCCGGAGCTATTTCTACTTATGCGGCAGATGCTTTAATGGGTTCAGGAAAGGTATTACAATTGCCATCAACTCATTTGCTTGGTCAAAATTTCTCTAAACCTTTTAATGTAAAGTTTATCGATAGAGATGGTGAAGAAAAATATGGATATCAAACATGTTATGGTCCAGCGATAAGTAGAATATATGGGGCAATGATTGCTTATCTCGGAGATGATAAAGGTTTAATTTTGCCTTTTGATTTAGCACCAATTCAAATAATTATTATTCCAATTATCTATAAAGGTAAAGAAGAAATCGTAATTAAGAAAGCTAAGGAAATATATAATCACCTAAAAGATAAATTCAAAGTGAAAATTGATGATTCTGATGAATCTGTTGGTAATAAATTCTATTTTTGGGAATTGAAGGGTGTTCCTATCAGAATTGAAATTGGACCTAAAGATATTGAAAAAGGAGAAATCATCCTCATTAAACGTCATGATGATAAAAAATCTACCATTAAAGAGGCAGAATTAGAATCTCAGATTGATAAAATCGCTGCAAATTATACGAAAGAAATAAAAGAGAAGTCACTTATTGATTTTGAGTCTCAAGTTGAATGTGTATATGAAAAAGATGCAGCCATAGAAGCGATTAATAACGGAAAAATCGTGTGTTGTGGATTTTGTTCAATCGATATGGATGCTTATAGTTGCGCGGAACTGGTTGAAAAAGAAATAGGAGGGTTTGTTAGAGGTAAAAGAGTCGATGAGGAAAAGCACGAATTTGCAACATGTTTAATTTGTGGTAAACCGGCATCCTGTACTGTTTATATCGCTAAGAGTTATTAAGGGGGTATCTCTATTTATAGATATGTTGTACGAATTTCAGAAATGATTTTTTCAATTTTATTTATATCATCGCTATTATGCGTTGAAGTAATAAAAATTGAATATGCTATATAAATTTATAAAATATATATCGCAAAAAGCAATCGTTTTTTATATATATTTAAATATCAAAAGGAATATTGATCCTTTAGTTAATTTTTGCTTTTAAATGGTATAGCTCTATGGAAACTCAAAATATTGAATGGAAAACTACTTTAATTAAAAGTTTGATTTATAGGGGAATTACTTTAGTCTTAGGAACTGTAACTGCATACGCTTTAACACGTAGTATAGCAATTGCTACAGGTACAGCTCTTTTAACAGAAGCTGTGCAAGCTGTAAATTATTTTGTGTATGAATTAATTTGGAGTAATATTTCGAGAAGAAAACTCGAAAAGGAGATTCTACAGAAAATTAAAAATAGAGAAATTAATTTAAAAATAGGTTACTCATCAATATTAGATTTAGCTTATCAGCTTTCTCAAATTGATACATTTGTGCCTAAATTATACTTGTCAACACTAAATATTTTTAATAAAATGTTGGAAAATAAAGAATTAGAAGAAATTCAGGATGAAATTGAAAAATATAAAGATCATTTTAAAAAAGTGCACTCGAAAAGAAAGATGTTCTTTATAAGTGATAAAAAGTAAATGCATGTGTCTGGAGTTTTATATTAAAACTTGCTTTTTAAAATATTAGAAAAAAATAAATAATTACAAAAAACCCTTTTTATTTAATGCATAACCACCTGGTGAGTTTCGTCTTTTTGTACGAATTTCTGCTCTGAATTTTCATACTCACAATCCAAACACTTTACGATAATAGGTGGAAAATATTTAATAATTTTGGGCTTTTTCATACTGGAACAGTTTGGGCAATTATAATACATTTTTGATTTGAGAAAATTAATTATAATAAATCCAACAATAATTTATTTAAAAAAGAATAAAAAGAGCAATATTTTTTTCAGATTTGTACAATAGATTTTATAAATACTAGGAAAAATTTAAGATTTTTACTGTATTTTCTATTATAAATTTATCCTGAATTAAAATTAATATGGATGACTTTATTCACTTAATTTCAGATGAGTTTCCAGAAATTTATTTCATTGAAGGAGCAAGAAATGGCAAATATCCTTATTCACACTCTTTATTAATTGAAGATTATATTATTGATACAGGTATCTCAACTAGATTATTAAGAAAATTAAAAAGAAAGTTCCCGATAAATAATGTACTATTATCACATTGGCATGAAGATCATACTTCTGGAAATAGAATATTCCCAAATGCAAACTTTTTAATTCATTTTAATGATAAATATTTGATTGAAAACGTTGATAAATTCAATGATTATTATGGTATTTCGAACACTCCTGCTGCTGAGGAGTTTACTGGATTAGAAGAAGGCCTTAGATTAAAAAATACTAAAATTGAAAAAACTTTTGAAAATAATGACATAATTAAGATAGGAGATCATTTAAATTTAAAAGTTGTTCACACTCCAGGACATACGGCAGGGCATTGCTCTTTTTATGAGTTAAATTCAAAGTTAGCTTTTTTAGCGGATATAGATTTGACTAATTTTGTATTTTATGCCGGAATTGATTCGGATTTGCTTGATTTCGAAAAATCTATTGAAAAACTTGAACAATTAAATATAGATATTGTTGCTACAGGACATAGAGGAATTATCGAAGGAAAAAAGACTATAAAAGAAGAGTTAGAGAAGTATAAATTAATAATCTATAAACGTGATGAACGAATTTTAACTCAGTTTTCAGAGATTAAACCAATAATGGTAAACGATTTCAAGGGTAAAAATTTTATATATAAATATTATACTATGTTTAAAGAATATGAAATTATAGCCGAATTAATTATGATTCAAAAGCATTTTGACAAATTTTTGGTACAGAAACTCATTTCCCCAAAAGATAATGGATTTATTCTAAGTTAAAAATTTAGACAAATACAAAAAAAAGAGAAAAATTTAGTCTTTTTCTTGGGCTAGTCTTTCAACCTCAAAATTAAATCTCATAGTTCGATACATCTAAATTGTAAATATAATCTAATAACTTTTTTTTCTATATTTTATTTTTATGATTATGGAAAAAGAAAAACCTTATTTATTTGAATTATATCCAGGTTTAGAAGGTAAGATTCCTTGGATTTCTCTATTAACTAACTTACCCACTAAAATAGACAGGCTTACTGAATTAGAAAAAGAATTCGATTTAGAAGGTGGAGAAATCTATGTCAAACGTGATGATAAAAATCATCAAACTTATGGAGGAAATAAGTTAAGAAAGTTTGAATTTATTTTTGGGAAAGTTTTACAAAAAAAGAAAAAAGGGGTTGTGACAAATGGAGGCATTGGAACAAATCATGGATTAGCGTGTGCTATAGTGTGTCATCAATTAAACCCACCTTTAAAATGTACCCTTTATCTTGTCCATCAACCTTTAACTTGGCATGTCCAACGTTCATTATTATTATTTAACCATTTTGGAGCTAAACTCCATCTTGGTAAAGGAGATATTAGCACCTTTGCAAAATTCTTATTTTTCAAATTATTTCATCCAAAATATTTCTTAATGTTCCCTGGAGGTTCACCTCTATTTGGAATAGGATCTCCTCTTGGAACAATTGGATTTGTAAATGCTATTATTGAATTAAAAAAACAAATTGATCGAAAAATAATTCCAGAGCCAGATGTAATTTTTATTCCAGGAGGATCTACTGGAACTTCAGCTGGTCTTATTGCAGGATGCAAATTAATGGGATTGAAGACAAAAATACATGTTGTAGCAGTATATACATCTTTAACTTCTAACCCTTCAGCTGTAATGAAAAATGCCAATAAAGCTATCAATTACCTACGAAAAAATGATAAATCAATCCCAGATATTAAAGTTTCAGAAGACGATTTTGAATTTGTATCTGGATATCTTGGGTCTAGCTATGGAATTAAAACTATTAGAGGTCAAGCTGCCATTGATAAAGTAATGGAATTAGAGGGGCATCGCAAGAATTTTAAATTAGAGACCACATATACGGGAAAATCGATGGCGGCTATGTTTAACTATCTTGAGAAGAAAGAAAACAAATATAAAAAAGTATTATTCTGGAATACGTATAATTCAAACGATTTGGATAAATTTGTTAAAGAGACGAATTTTGATTATAAGAAATTACCTAAGAAGTTTCATAAATTTTATGAAGAAAAAATATTTCAATGTTGGCAATTCGCAGAGTGTCCTACAAATATAAGAGTAGAATGTCCTGCATATCTCAATCACGAATATAGATTTTGGAAAATTACAGATTGTAAATTATCCAAAGAGAAACAAGCAGAAATAAAAGAAAGATTAAGTAAAGTTATTCAATTAGAAGATGCTTAGTTATAATAAGCTAAATTCTTTTAAAAGTTGTTTTTGAAGAGCAGGTCTATCAACCTTAGCTAAACGTGTTA
>JAEOSD010000025.1 GCA_016840545.1 Promethearchaeota archaeon | reverse complement strand
TTAAATAAATAAATCGGGAGTTGAACATCCTTAATAATTGGAGATTTTAAAAGTATATACAAATTATATAATTTTTTATCCAATAATGTTATAAATTTAAGTGAGATTTGAGAAAGAGAATTTGCAATTATATCTTTTTCATAATTATTAATAGGTCTAAAATTTTTTGAATCATTCATTCTTGATTTAAATGAAAAGAAATAAGTAGATTTATTAATATTAATCAAATAAGATATTAAAAAATAGTGTTAAGAAAGATGGGTATTCGAAAAATAGAAGATGAAATTGATCTAAAAGAGGCTATGAAGAAAAAGGCAGCAGAATTAAGGTTGAAAGATATCCAAGCTAAAGCGGCTGCAGAAAAGTTTACAAAAGAAAAATTAAGAGAACTAGCTAAAAAACATGGTGTAATATTAGCTCTAACTCCAGAATTGAAGGATGAGGTAAAATATTTACAGAAACAATATAAGATTCCCACTTCAAAAATAATAACAGAACAAATTACAGAACATGATGTAATTAAGAAGTCATCTAAAATTGACCATGAAAAGTTGGGTATGTTGGCATATCAACGAGTTCTTTTGCAAAAAGAAGAAATTGGAGCGGGAGTAGTACCCATTTCAGAAGTTTTTGATATTATCAATACTGGAATATTAAAGGGTAATGTTGAGATAAAAGATCTCAAAAAAGCATTAAGAATATTAAAGAAGAATAATGTAATTGACGATTTACAGGAATTAGATTCCGGTACTATGATGATTAGATTCTTTCCAGTTCAATATACTAGTGATCAAATAAAAGTTATTGAAGTAGCTAAAGATAGTGGTTTTGTATCTCTTGAAGACGTATGTGTTAATTTAAATTGGCCTCAGGATAGAGCTTTAAAGACCTTACAATCACTTGAGGAGAGTGGAATAGCAAAATTTAGAGAATCCCTTTTGAAAGGTAAACAATGGTATTTTCCATCGATATAAAATTTATTCTACTTTAATTTTAAAAGAAATTTGCCCATCTTCAGATTTTATTATTCTACCACGTTCATTTTTTTCAAGCATCTTGAAAATTTCAATTAAATCTTCTTTTGGAAGATTACTAAAATCCTTATTAGACTCTCTTATTTCAAATATTAATATTGGTTCTAGGGGTGAAATCTCCATTGCCCATTCATAAATTTCCTCTGCCCAGTTATCAAGCGTTTTCCAGTATATTCTCAACTTTTCTTTACTTTTGGATAACCAATCTGCTTGATTTTTCTCAACTAGTTCCTCAGCAATAATTTCTAAAGCAGTATATCGATCTTCAAACTTAGAAAAAGGTTTTTCTGATTGTAATTTTCTTAAATATAAGATATGAAGTATAGCATATCTTGCATAATCAAAAAGAACTTTTGACCATTCACTTTTCCATGATTCAAAATCTGTATGATTGGTCTTTTTATTGGGAATTGAAAACATGAACACATATCTTTTTTCTTCAAGCCATGGATGATCATTTAGTAATAATTCATAGGTGGATATTTCTTTAGCAACAACACCCTTTTCGCCAACGATTTCTTGTTCTATTGCTTCAAGTTCTTTTTCTATTTGTTCAGAATGTTGTTTGTACGCTTTTGAATCGATATCTCCAAGTTTACTTGTTAAAAAATCCTCTATTCTATCCAAACGTGCTTCAATATCTTCAGTTATAGCTTTTTCAGCAGTCTCGTCCTGTAATTCCTCTTCTTCAGTTATTTCATTTTCCTCAACTTCTTGAAGTTCTTTTAATCTTTTTAGTTCTTTTAATCTTGCTAATTCTTTCCTTAAATCGTCTAATTCTTTTCCTGCTTTCTCATCAAGTTCCTTTGGGATTTCCTTTGATTTTTCTCTTTGTCTTTCCATTTTTATCCAACCAATATTTTAAAATTAAAATTCTCCGAATTCTTCAGCCCAATCTTGATATCTTTTTAATTCAGACCCAGTGGTCATTGGTTTTATTTTTTTGATCGTTTTTAGAAAATCTTTTAAATTTATATCCCTTACAACGACTTCTTTATCTGGATCTTCCAACAATCCTCCCATATCTAATTCTCGAACAGGAATCATTATTACTTCTCGACATACATTAGAAATATCTCGACCTGAATAACCTTCAGAACGAACAGCCAATTCAATATAATCTTCATCTTTTAATGCAGAATTAACACCTGCTGTATGAATTTTGAAAATTCCTGCTCTAGCTGGTTGATCTGGAAGGGGAACATATACCTTTTTTTCGAATCTACTTAACATTGCGATATCAATATCCCAAGGTCGATTTGTAGCTCCGAGCACAAGTAAAGGTTTTTCATGAGTTGATTTTACTCCTTGGATCTCTTGTAATAACTGGGTTTTTACTCTTCTCTCTCCCCCTCCTTCATGACCACTTCCTCTCGTTGTGGTTACAGAATCAATTTCATCCATGAAAATTAAGCTTGGTGCTTTCAGTCGAGCTACTTTGAACAAAGATGATATTAACTTCTCGCTCTCACCTAACCACTTACTTAACAAATCTGCTGATGAAACGCTGAAAAAGGTGGCTTTACATTCAGTTGCTGCCGCTTTAGCTAGTAAAGTCTTTCCACATCCAGGAGGTCCAAATAACAATATCCCCGACCATGGTTTCCTAGCACCAGTAAATAATTGTGGTTTCATAATTGGTAGCACTATAGCTTCTCTTACAGCTTGTTTACAATCTTTCAAGCCAGCAATATCTTTCCATTTAACATTTGGTGATTCTGTTAAAATTGTGCCTGAAATAGAATCCAATAATTCTTGTTCTTCTGAAGACACAGCACCTTCTTCTCCTCTTTCTCCTTCTCCTTTTGGCTCACTTGGACTTACTACCGGAGCTGATTTTCGTGCTCGAGGACCACTTAAATGAGCCTTAAGAGCTTGGGCGCGAGTTACATACTGCTCAATTTGATCCTGGCATTTTCTTATCATCATGGGATTTTTATTATATTTGACAAATTGAATAAGTATTTCAGCTGCCCTTTGATATTTGTTTATAGCTTGTCTATACCTACCTGCTTCATCTAATTTTACAGCGGCATTTGCTTCTTCAACAGCATATTGATACAATTTGGAATCAACTGATGAGATAATAATAACCTCTAATTTTTAGCTTATTTTATTGTATAATATTTCAATTGTTATTTAAATTAATCTAATACTAATCTTTCCTTATAATTAATATTAAATAAAAGGTATTTCAAATTTTCTTTTTAATCATATAGATTCTATATAATTCTTATTTTA
Organism: Promethearchaeota archaeon; assembly: GCA_016840545.1. Taxonomy (GTDB): domain Archaea; phylum Asgardarchaeota; class Lokiarchaeia; order Sigyniarchaeales; family SOKP01; genus SOKP01. The sequence continues at coordinate 21,271 of JAEOSD010000025.1, read as the reverse complement.
TTTGTAGTTTCTTCTCAAATATTTGACGTAATTATTGGTCTACAAAAAATTATATAACCTTGAATTTTTTTATATATTATAAAATAACTAAAAATCAAAATGAGATTGAATCAAAATGGGTTTTCTTAAAGATCTATCAGGCTGGTTGTCTGGAGGCCGTAAAAAGGATACAGTTCGTTCTGCAACAATTAGATTGAAAGTTTTCAATAAACGATTAATGAGACAGACTAAAAAAATGGAAATAACTGCCAAACAAGCAAGAGATAAAGCTGTAAATCTTCGAAAGGCAGGTGATATGGAAGGATCTACATTTCACGCTCGTAATTATCTCCAAGTTAAAAAACAAGCAAGGGCAATAGATTTATTCAGAACAAACCTAGAAGGTATGGTATTTAAATTAGAACAAGCAACAGCAGTTAAAGATGTTGCTGATATTATGCATGGAATTGCACAAAGCTTGGGAGCATTAAAGAATCAATTATCTATTCCACAAATCACAGAACTAATGACCCAAATTGGGGTAGATATAGAGGATTTTAGTGTAACTGAAGAAATCACCACTGATGGTATAAATGAGGTTATGCTAGACACAGCAGTTACTGATACTGACGTTAAGGAAGTATTAGGCGAAATTGATGCCGAAATAGGTGCTGAAATTGGTGGAGCACTTCCGTCTGTGGCGGAACCTGATGGAAAAGTTAAAGAATTAGAAGAAGAACTAAAGAAGTTAAAATCGAAAGACTAAACAAACTTTTTTTTGAAACCTACCTTTAATTGACTCAAAATAATCGTTAATCATATCGTTATTCATTTAATTAATGCATTAGGTAGGAAATCTTTATATAAAATTAAATCATACATTCTTATTTGTAGTCATCTACATGCATTTTAAATAACAGATCAAAGAATTAGTAAAAGACAACAAGCCATTAAAGAGGAAGTGCTTAATGAAGACATCAAAAGTGCTGAACTTGTTATGGACGAAGTAGATAAAAATATTGCTTACCAGTCTTCCATCAAGGATAAGACTGTCTATAGATTTCTGTAAATGAATTAATTAAAATATAAAGTTAAAGAATTAGAAGATGAGTTACAAAAATTGAAATAAAAAGAATAGTACTAACTTTTTCTTATACATTTTGAAGTAAAATTATTTAAGATCAAATACTATTTTTAACTTATTCTTTAATTCAATTATTAATATTTCGTGTTATTTATGACCAATAATTATGATTTAATTTCAATTGGCAGCTGTACACTTGATTGTATAATCTCTGTAAAAGATATTCTCAGATTTGAATTATTCGAAAAGGAAATAGTTAAAAAATATACAGCAATTGAGTATAGCCGAAAATTGAATGTCGAAAATATGCGATTTGTTCCGGGAGGCTCAGGTGCTAATATTGCTGCCGATTGTGCAATGTTAGGATTAAAGTCAACTTATATAGGTGTTTTAGGAAATGATTTCTCTGCTCAAATTTGCTTAGAAGATTTAAAAAAGAGAGGGGTTGATACTTCAAATATTAAGCAAACAGATGAGGATAAAACTGCTTTTTCATTAATTTTGAAGACTGAATGGGGAAAGGATAGGAGTATTTTAGCATATAAAGGAGCAAATAATTTACTTACTCCAGATGATATTAGAGAAGAACTATTTGAAGGGATTAAAGCTTTTGCTTGGAGTTCCTTAACTTCTGAAAATGGATGTCAAGCAATCGATAAAGCAATTTTATTGGCAAAAGAGAAAGGAGGAAGGGTTTTTGCTGCACCCAGTATGTCTATCATTAAAAACAATCCAATATGGGCAAAAAAATTAATATCAAACTCAGATATCGTATCGATGAACGCTGAAGAAGCACAAGAATTTACAAATGAATCTGATAGCTATTATAGTCTTAGAAAAATTTTTGAAATGGGTCCAAAGTTAGTAGCAATTACTGATGGAGCTAAAGGCTCTTTGTTGACTGATGGTAAGAAAGTGATTAAGAGTGGAATTTATAATGTTGATGTAAAAGATACAACTGGGGCAGGAGACGCTTTTCTAAGCGGTTTGTTAGTTTCTATTTTAACTGGGATTTCTTTAGACAAAATGATTAAATTAGCAACCGCAATGTCTTCATTAGAGGCTATGGAAGTGGGTGTTCGAACAGGAGTTCCTAATAATATTCAAGAATTAGAGAAATTTATTGAATCTCAAGAATTACACCAAATTATTTCAGAACTTACTCAATTTTAAAATCACGGAAATGGATGAGTAGAAGAAAATGGATGAATATAAGTTTAAGATCGTAATAATTGGCGATGGTGGTGTTGGAAAAACGACATTAACGCATCGGTTTCTCTCTGGTGTCTTTAAAGAAACTTATATAACGACTCTTGGCATGGACTTCTATTTAAAAAAGCTAAAAATAAATGGAAAACTGATAAAACTCCATATTTGGGATTTTGCTGGAGAAGAGAAGTTCAGATTTTTATTACCTAGTGCTGTTCTTGCCGCTCAGGGAACTATTTTTATGTACGATATTACAAGGTATAACACATTTAAGAATTTAACATCTTGGTTATCTGTTTTTGATGAAGCAAATAAAACACATAATCAGAAAGTATCAACGATTTTAGTAGCAAGCAAGTTAGATCTTCAGGAAAATAGGGCAGTTTCTGAGAATGAGGGTAAAATTTTTGCCAAAGAAAATAAATTTTCAGAATATATAGAAAGTTCTTCAAAAACAGGGGAAAATGTTGATTATATATTTGAAAAAATCACTCGAATAATACTTAAAAAGATAAATTGAGAAGTAGTTAAGATGAATTTCACTAAATATAAAAGAGCTTTAATTTACTTTGCGGTATATTGTATATTTTGGATTGCTATTTCTATTTCATTATCTTTACTAACAGGTAAAGGAGAAGATTTAACAAAATTTATTCCAATTTCTGATATGGGAATTGAAACAGCCCTAATTGCTATAGTGTTATTGCCATTATCCTCAATCATAGGGTTATTTATTGGTGGTTATGGGTTTTCACCTCTTTTTCTCTACTTGCATAAAAGAATTTTTAAATCTAAAGCGGAGTATGGTATTTACTATAGGCCAGAATTTAAAAAATTTAAATTCTTTTCTTCAGGTTTATTTTCAGCATTAATGGCTATTAACTTTTCATTATTCTTACTTAATCCAGGTATCGTAAGTCTTTCAATAGGCTCCATTCCTGACAGTCAAGACGATTACGCCAAAACTTTTGTAGTGCTATTAGTAGTTACATTTCTTATTGCAACGATTCTCTTCTCAACTACGTGGTTTATAAAAGATTCTGGTATCCTTTATTCAAATAAAAATCACCTTAATAAAACTAACAATCCTCCCGAAATACGTTCTATTGGTAGATGGTATGGACAATTTTTAAAAGGGTATGCTGGTTTTTCAGTAATATTTTCATATTTTGAATTTATTACAATATTTCTGGTAGAAACTGCAGGTATAGGAAATTTATTTCCTATTTTGCTGGCAATTTTCATTCCATTTCCATTTTTCATGATAATCCCATATATTCCAACTTTAATAATCTCAGATGTAATTAAACAACATAGAAATAAGTATATTCGAAAGTATGCAAGAAAATTAGGTATTACTAAATCAGTTGAAATAACATTTGAATTGGAAGTATAATTTAAATAATATTTTTATCTTTTAGCAAATCAATAAATTTTAATTTTTATTTATATTAGGAATTACATACTATTTATTTTTCTAAAATAATTGATAGGAAAGCGTCGTTAGTATAGTGGTAGAATTCACGCCTGCCACGCGTGGGACCCGGGTTCGAATCCCGGACGACGCATTTTAAAAATAACAATTCAACGAAAAACGTAAAATTTTGTAATACAATCAATTTGTCTTTATAATATCTAAATATCATTATAGTGATATTATGGTATACATAAATTAACGTGAAATCCACCTTTCACGATCAATTATGAATTAGTGGGATGATTAAAATTAAATTTTCTTAAATTTATAAAGTCCTAAGAAAATTTGAAATATCTGAGGATCTAGGGACTTCAACTTCAAAATAGTATTCAACAATTTCATACAAATAATCTAAATAAGGAACGGATATTTTGACATCATGTTTTTTTTTCAATTCACTTATCATCTTTTTTGAATAAATTTTTTCATTCTTCTTTAGGTTATTAATAACATCTATTATGGTTTTAGATAATTCGAAAGCTTTTTGTATTTCATTTTTTAGGATAATTAAACTAGTTAACGGATCATATTCACTTAGAAATTTCTGAATTATTGTCTTTTCTACATTTAATTTGGTGGATTGAATTTTACTATTAAAATCATTAATTATTTCACGACCTTTAAATGCAAAATGCTCATCAAATGCCTTAATATTGTAATTCTCTTCAGTAATCATACTAAGATCAATATTAAATGTGTTTTGTGTTAAATAATCAATAAAGTTTGAAATTTGGCTAAACATGTATGTTTGATCGGAAATTATAACTATTTTCTTATTGTAAATCATTGCCCTTAATATGTACCCTAGTAATGAAGCTGTTAAATTTAGTTTAATTAAATCGATTTCAAATAAATCCGATAAATCTTTCTCAACTTTAGTTATATCTTCAGAAATAGCATTTGGGAGTTCAATTTGAAAATCGGCTTTAAATGTATCTCTTACGACAAAATTTTTATCAACATAAGCAACAAAAGAATGTTCACAAATAATACCTTCTTCGATGTTAACTGTAAATAGACCTCGCGAAGCTTTTTTAACTTCATCATCAGAAACTTCGATAAAATTATTTTTTGAGCAAGTGGGACAACGAACTTGAAGTTTAGCCATATTTGGAATCGATTGCCTAATTAATTTTTATACTATCTAGATTATGAATATTGATTTATATAAATCTTAACTATTTTGATGTGAATTTAATAGGAGATTTTAGAGTATAAACTAAGGCTATTATGGTTTTAAAAAAATTAATATCTTTTTATCTTTCCGTATCTTTTCTCAATGAGATTTGCTAACAGCAAACATATTAACGCGGAAAAGTTTTCTGCCACTAAAAATGATAACGTATTATCTAAGTAGATAATACCAATATAATAAGAAATAAAGAAGAAGATAATAAAAATAATGAACATAATAAGTAAGGGTTTTACAACAGGAAAATTTAAAATTCTCTTAAGAATGGTTAAATCAACTCTTGATTTCTGAAATTGTGTTTTTAACTTTTTTTTTCTTTCTATTTGCGCATATGCCTCAAAAATTATTGTTGCTCCAAAATATAAAGCAACAGTAGCGCCAATCGGAATTAATATAACAACATAAAAACTTCCAACACTTAATAAGTATTGTGCAATGAAAATGAATAGAATTTGAAAAAAGCCACACGCTCCAAATATCATAAAAGCAAATGGGATATATTCTTTCGTTCTCCAGCGTACTCTTATTGGCATTTTTTAGCAATCTTTTCTTAATTTTTTTTAATATAATGGGCCCGGCGCGATTTGAACGCGCGACCTTCCGCACGTCAAGCGGACGTCATTCCGAGTTCTCCGAAACTCAGAAAATGAGTTTCACTAGACCACGGGCCCTATGAATTATCTGTAAATTCGATATTATAACTATTGAAATTAACGATATGTAATTTATTTTATTAAAAAATAAATATTTTATTAATCCACTGGTTTCCCAATGTAAAACATTTATTTTCTTTTATTAATAATTAATATATCCTTTAATGCATAAACTCTTAGAAATTATACTGATGAATCGATTAGGATTTCAAAATACAAAAGAAAAATCTTATATGCTTAAGGAATTGCGTGTTTTAATCTTGAAAAAAATTAAAGCAGTAGCTGATTAAAAAAAAGTTAAAAATTTTAATTCTCCAATTGCTTATCCATTCTCCTAGTATTTATTGTTTATAAAGAAAAAAGCCTAGCAGCTTCATCAAAGAATATCTCAATTATGGAAGGGAAAATAGTATCAAGTAAATAACTATCATGTACCAAACTAGAACCTTTATTAAGCATAACAACTATGCCATATTTACCATTACTTACCGTTTTGAACGCCATATTTGCGAGATACCCAGGTGTTCCCCCTCCATGTCCAATGATATTATCTGTAAAAATTCCCCACCCTAAACCCTGTCCTGAGTATGTATAACCCCCTAATTCGTAGCCAGACAAGCTGAATCGGGACGTTTGCATTAAATCGACTGTTTGGGGCTGTAATATCTGTGAATTGTTATAAGTACCATGGTTCATATGTGCAATTATAAACTTAGCTAAATCGGGAACAGTGGTCCTCAGTGCCCCATCTCCATAACTATATGTATTAAATAAAGGGCCTTCAACAAGTTGTGTATCTGCTTGTTCATAAGGAATAGCGTTTCTACCTATGAAATCGGTGTAATTAAATCCTGTACTAGTCATATCCAATGGATATAATACATTTTCTTGTAAATATTCTACGTATGATTGATTTGCAATTTGCTCAACAATATATGAAAGTAAAAGGAATCCTAAATTTGAATATTGCCAATCGGTTCCAGGTGCAAAAAGTTTCCAATTTTCTGATTTGTAATATGGATCCGCTGGATTTAAAGACCCATTTAAGAATTCTACTAATGTAGGACGTGGATCCCAAGCAGTCAAATTCCAACCGATATTATTATTAGCCCAATTAATGAAATCCGCTTCAAAATCCCAGAGAGGTTTATCCACTTTACCTATTCCTGAACTATGAGTTAAAATATCACGAATAGTTATTGGAGTACTCGGAAAATTAGGATTCCGAACGCTAAAAGGGATGTAATTATTAATATCAGTATCTAGATCAAGCGAACCGTTATCATACAGTTGCATTATAGTTGTTGCTGTGAACATTTTAGTAATAGAACCTATCATATACACAGTGTCTAAGCCAGCAGGTTGATCTCCATAGCCATTAGACCACACTAAAGTATCATTAACTACAATACCCGCAGATAAAGAAGGGATATTACCTTGAGACATCAGTCTGGTTATTCTTGAGTCAATAACAACATTTTCTTGAGGCTGAGGTTGCAATATAATTACGGCAGTAATTATTCCAGTAGTTGCTATTGCTGCAGTTATAATTATCCCAATAATGACTTTTTTGTTTAAATTTCTCTCTAATCCTCTCACATTTTAAATTGAAAATCCAAATTTATTATTTATCATTTTGATGTAATTATTTATAAAAAATTCTTTTTTAAATCAAAAAAAAATAAGATCAATCTTAAAATCAAAAAAAAAATAAGATTTATGGTTTAAATTATATTAGCTATGGTTAAAAGATTGAGGGTAAAATAGCTCAAAAAAATAGCAGCAAAAATAATCATGAAAACTTTTTTTATTAAAATTGTGTTAACAAGAATTAATATTGCTGCTACAAGGAAAAGGATACCTATTATCCATTGCATTGTCAAATACATTACAGGAGGAAATCCAAAAAAAATAATAAATATGCTAAAAGTAAGAGAAGAGGCCCATGCTATAGTCAATAGAATTCCTGCTGATAAACTTAAACTACCCTTATGTTCTTTATTTTTACTCCCAAATTTAATAAATGCAATTCCAAGAATTATATTCACACTATAGTTAATAATCATTATTGTTAAATAATAAGATAATCCAATAAAATAATCCGGGAACGTGTATGAAAACATTACAGAGGGTAAAAATTGAGAAATTATGCTCCAAGTCAAGACAATAATCCCAATAGTGCTTAAGAATTTCACTGATTCAAAATTTCTCTCATCTTTTTTTAACTCTGAACATCCTATAATTAAAAAGATATAGGCTGCTACGGGTAGAATAAAATATAGCCATCCCCAAACAGAATATATCCAATTCCAGTAAAAATAAAAACTTATTGCCATTGGTTGTTCTACCTTTTTGAAATATTTGTTTTTAAGTTTTTTAATTAGATTTCTATATATTACTGTTTATCAAGAATATATATAATAATTTATTGGAAGATATATGATAAATTATATTGGATTATAGTAACAAACTCTTTTAAGTATTTTAAACCATTAGAACTAAACTTATACAAAAATCCTCTTCTTGCGAATGATAGGATAAAGAATCTAATTTTTAAAAAAAATAAATAAAAAAATGAAAAATTACTTTGATACTTTCTTTTCTCTTAAAGCTCTTATCATTGGTAAATCCTTTCCTGAGAGAATTTCTAACATTGCGCCTCCTGCAGTAGAAATAAATGAAACATCATCAGCTAAACCTGCCATAGAAGCTGCGGCACCCATTTCACCGCCACCAATAATGGTAAGTGCTCCTTTTTCTTTTGTTGCTTTAACCATTGCCTTGACCATTTCATTAGTGGCTTCTCTGAAAACCTCTTTTTCAAATATTCCTGGAGGACCATTTGCAACTATTGTTTTGCATTTCATTATGACATCTTTGAATTTTTCTTCTGTTTTTGGACCTATATCTCCAGTTGTTCTATTATATGTGCCAGCTTCATTTATACTAATAATTTTCCTATTACCATTATCATCAATTACTAAATCTTCAGGAAGTATTATTTTGTCTTTATACTTTTCATAAGTTTCTTTTATCATACTTTTATTTTCCTCTAAATCTTTAGCAATGATCTTTTGATTTGGGTCTCCCATATTTTTACCAAGAGCTTCAAAAATCAGGATCGCAGTTAATCCAGAACATAAAGCATAATCTAATTTCTCATTATCAAAATTGTATTTCATTGCTTTAAATTTATCAATTGCTTTTGCACCGCCAATTAGCATAGCCATAGGTTTATCCGGTATGTCCATTATCTTTTTCAATGCATTCAGTTCTTTATCTGTAATAGGCCCAGCTAACATTTTTGGCCAACCTACAATTGAAACATGTGCTCTATGTGCAGCTCCAAAAGCATCAACAATTACATAGTCAACCAATGGATATAATGCTTTAACCATTTCAGTGTTTTCAGCATCAGAGAAACTCTTGTATTTAGCCATTTCACCATCCCATTTTCTTACATTATTAAGTACTAAAACTTCCCCTGGTTTAAGCTCTTTTATAGCTTGTTTTGCTTGATTCCCAAAAATATCTTTAACGAATTTTACAGGCCGACCCAAGTGTTTTTCAATTTCTCTTGCATGTATATCTAAATCTGTGAAATCCTCATTCCCTGGTCGAGATTGATGTGCTAATATAATCACTGCACTTTCTTTAAAATATTCATTTAATGCTGGAACTAATGCACGAATTCTAGGAGAGTCCCTAATTTCCATCTTTTCTACATCAATGTTGGAATTTATATCCACTCTCATTAATATCTTTTTTCCTTTCAAATCCACATCCTTGTAGGAAGTATAATCTATCTTCATTTCAATTATCACATTTGTTTTGGATTGTTAATTAAAATTTAAATTACTATAATATTCAATATCAAAAAAGTTTTGATAGGTTAATACTTTTTATGAATAATTGTAAAAAAATCAAGATTAAAAATTAATTAAATTAGAAATGCAGTTAAAAGCTGTAGTTATAAATAAACTCGATATAACTAAGAAACAAGAAATTAGTTATCCAATTTTACTACCAGCACCAAAGGAAATTACAGAATTTAATGGAAATAGAGGATTGGTTCTTAATTCTCAAAGTAATATCCAATTTCTGAATGTTGCTAACCCAGATTTTTATTTACATGATTTAAATGAATCATTGAAATTATTCACTGGAGTAAGAATCAAGAGAAAATTTGATGAGCCAGATAATTTGATGCATACAATCCTAAATGAAGCTTTAATTGATAGCTTACTTGATGTACAAAACGAAGAGGGATATAATCTTGAAATTGAAAAAAATTTTATATTGATATATAGTATTCATGAAAGAGGGTTGTTTTATGGACTTCAAACTCTTATCCAATTACTAAAAAATGGTTTTCTATCACAATCAGCATCATTAGATTTTCCAAGAGAAGATATTAATGAAATATTATTACCAGAGATAAAAATTAGAGATAAACCAGATTTAAAGATAAGGGGAATTTCTCAAGATATTTCGCGAGGCCAGTCAATTACCGTCGAATTTGCAAAAAGATATATAACGATTCTTAGCCATTACAAAATGAATTTTTATTGTTTATATATTGAAGATATGTTTTCACATCCAAAACATCCGATTATTGGTAAGAATCGAGGTGCTTTAACAAAACAAGAAATTCAAGAAATCGATAATTATGCTAAAAAGAGATATATAGAATTTGTTCCTATATTTGAATGTCTAGGTCACGTAGATAATATATTAACTCATAAGGAATATGAAGACCTTGGAGAGTATTCTGGAGCCCAATGTTTTAATATTGCTAATAAGAAAGTTTTTGATTATTTAAATGACTTTATTTCTGAATTAAGCAATGCTTTCACAACTAAATATTTCCATATTGGATGTGATGAAAGTTTTGATTTTGGAAAATACAATTCCAAAGAACTTATAAATCAAATCGGTAAAAGTCAAGCCTATATAAATGTCTATGAAAGGATCTACAAAATTGCTAAAGATTGCAGAAAAGAACACATAATTATGTATCATGATATTGTAGCAAATGATAATGAGATTTTACAAAATTTGGATAAGGATATTATCATAATGTTTTGGGATTATAAACCTAAAAGAAAATACCCTAAAGTAGAAAAAATATTAGAAGCAGAATTTAAAGTAATAGTTAGCCCTTCAATGCTCAATTGGCAAAGGCATTTTCCTGATAATAAAAATTCTAGTAAAAACATAATTAATTTAATAAAGACCGCCTATGATCATAAAAATAATAGATGTCTGGGAGTCTTAACGAGCACTTGGGGGGATTTTCGTTATTATTCATTAAGAGAAAATGAGATATTTGGGGCAGTATTGACTGGTTCAGCATCTTGGAACTGCCCAAATTTTGATTATGAAAAATTTAAACGAAATTTTGGATTGCTTTTTTATGGCCTTCAAATTAATTTTTTAGAAATCTTTTATGATATGTTTAGTCAATTAAGTGAATCCACATCATTATATTATAAAATTGGGATACTATTACCATCACTCTTCTATACATATCTATTTAAACATCCCTTTCCTTCAAAAAAATATAGATCTTCTTGTAAAAACTATAAAAAACTCGGTTTTATTGGAAAAAAATATCTAGAAATCTATTCTCAACTCAAACCATTTGTAAGATTCGAACAAGAAAATTTTGAATATATTGGATATAGTGCTGAATTAGCAAAATATCTTAAAGAGAAGATAGAAATATCCGAAAATACATCAAGCATTCTAAATAAACGGAATCTTACAAAAGAAGAGATTGCAAATATTATTTCAAACCTAAACTATATTAAAGATAAATTTAATTATTTAAAACTTAAATATGAAAAATTATGGCTAAGAGCAGCAAAGCGACCCTGCCTAGATTTTAATTTAAAGTTATTCGATTTTGTTATCAACTGTTATCATGAAAAAATAAATCAATTAAATCAGGGTATTTTTTTTGAAGATCCATATATAAAATCTGAATGGATATGGGTTAATGAAAAATTGTGTCCGCTACAGCCACGATTTTTCCGAAAAGTCTTTCTAATAAACGATCCAGTTAAAAAAGCAGTGCTACAAGGAACTGCTTGTAATCATATGAAGGTATTTTTAAATTCTAAGTTTGTTGGAGAAGTATTTAGTCGGTTCTCTTTATCAATACTCCCAATTCATAATAGAATTAAAGTTTTTGACATAACGGAGTATCTTAGAGTTGGAGCGAATATCATAACTATTGAAGCTTATAACTATGAAGGCTTTAAAGGCGCAATAAATATTTTTGGACAAATTCTTTTAAACGATAATACCATTCAAGAAATATATAGTAATCAGACTTGGTTATGCTCTAAAACTGGTACGTTAAATGATTTTGATTGGAAAATGTTAGATTACGATGATTCGGATTGGAAAAAGGCAAAATCATATGGTAGACCCCCTAACCTAAATGGTGATATTTTTACACCAGATCTTTTAGATGGTCAATTTTCCTTAACTCAAGACTATTTTGGACTTCAAAGTTTCTTTTTCAATTCTTTAAAAATATTAACTGGCTATTTTTATGGAAGATTAAAAAGGATATTGGGATTCATTTTGGTAAAATTAATAAAATCGATAATTAATTTAATTATTAAAAGATTGAAACCTTTTGACTAGGTGTGTATTATGGATAATATCAGAGAGATTTTAAATAAATTATTGGAGAAAAAATGCTCCGTAGAAGAAGCAGAGAAATTTTTAAAAGCTAATCTTATTGAAGAAGTTGGAGATTTAGCTAAACTTGATATATTTAGAAAAGCTCGTACTGGAGTTGTTGAAGTAATATATGCTAAGAATAAAACCCCTCAAATGGTTTCAGAGATAGCCAACAGTTTTTTAAAAACTAAAAGATTTACCGTAATCTCAAGGTTCAATGAAGAGCAACACCAATTCATAAAAAAAGAATTTGAAAATAGTGATAATTATGTTTTAAAAATTAACGAATTAGCAAAAATTATGATTATTAAGGAGAAGGATTTTGAATTTGAGAAAAAAGGAGGGGTAGTGGGGATTATCACCGCTGGAAGTTCAGACATACCCGTTGCAGAAGAAGCCAAAGTAATAGCGGAATCAATGGGGTGTTCTGTAATCACTAGCTATGATTTAGGAATTGCAGGTATCCATCGAATTTTTACGCCCCTCAGTGAAATGATAAAGAAAGGAGTTCATGTCATCATTGTATGCGCAGGAATGGAAGGTACTTTACCCGGGGTTGTTGCTGCCCTTGTAGATGTGCCTGTTATCGGAGTTCCCGTATCCAGCGGATATGGATTAGGAGAAAAAGGTATAGGAGCTTTAACAACCATGCTGCAGAGTTGCTCGCCAGGGCTGATAGTTGTCAATATTGACAACGGATTTGGCGCAGGAGCCTCGGCTGCATTAATAGCAAATAGATCTAGGTGAATATAATTGTTAATAGGCAAAATATCTTGGTATATTATATTTTGCTGAAGCTCTTAAGCTTTTTGCTTGTATCAAGCAAAACTATAAATATTTCAAAGATGAAATCTTCCTTAAATTAAAATTCTATTATAAAAATTATATCGAAAAAGGTTGAAATAAATGACTCCTACTCCCGCTTCTTTAGAAGCTTGGTCAAAATTGCGGGTTTTAAATCCCGATCATGGATGGTATATCATCCCTCTACTTGCAATTGTGTTATATATCTACGGAGTTGAGATCAAAAAAGCAAGAGAAACAAATAATTGGAGCACTGTATTTGCTGGATTAACTATTCTAGGTCTTGATTTGATAAATGAAATTTGGAATTCTCTAGTTTTTGCCTTTACAAACTATTCAGCATTTTGGACCACTCCCGGAGCAAGCGCTTATATAATATTAATTGGATGGAATATAGAGATAGCATTTATGTTTAGTATTGCTGGAATTATCTTCGCCAAGTTTTTACCAGAAGATAAAGATAAAAAAATGTTTGGAATTCCAAATCGTTGGGCAATGGCAATTGGTTTTTCATTATTTTGCTTAATCGTAGAAATTTTTCTCAACTTGGGTAATTACCTTATCTGGGTATATCCATGGTGGAATTGGACTTCTGGAATAGGTGTGGTGCCAATTTTCTTTATAGGTTACTTTTATTTCTTTGTCGGCGCGTTCTACGTATATGATAAACCTGAATTAAAGGATAAGATTAAAATCGTAGGGATAATTTATGCGATTGGAATAGTTGCTTTATGTATTTTTCTACCGCTTGGTTTAATCTAAATTCTAATATCTATTTTCTTTTTTTTTATATTAAAGTCATCCTACCTTTAAATAAACTGGTTCCCACATTCTGTACAAAAATTCGCATTAGGAACTTCAATTTTTGTTCCACATGCTGGACAATAATTAAAGTCACCTGTTGTTACAGGCGCTATCATTTCACTTTTTAATATTGGTTTTTCTGCTTCGGGTATCCTTTCTGGGGCTACAATTTTTTCTGGGACTTTAACTTTTTCTATAACTTCAACTTTTCTTGGGATTTTAATTAGCTCTTCTTTAGAATAATGATGGGTCGCACATATACTAATAAAACTCAATCCTGCTGCTATAAACCCTCCAATAATTCCAAAACTAACATAGTGTAGCGGTGTGTTTCCAATATAATAAAATCTCCAAAATGATAGTATTTCACCTGGAATAAAAGTATCTAAAAATGCTTCGGTTGGAAAGAACAAAGGGACCAATACTAGCCATAAGATTTCGCCGGCAATGATGAGTATAGTAGAAAATGTTGAGATATCTCTCATATTTTTGAACTCTTTTCGTCCTAATCGAAGCTTAATTGCATATACAATAAGGATAATTCCACCTGTTCCGATGAGAATTGAACTAATATATGAGGGGTGTATAATTTCACCCGGAAATCCACTGCCATGAACAGATCCGGCATCTAAAATATAAAAACCCCATAACCAAAGATAATCTCTATTTCCACTGTAGGTCATAAAAGTTGCAGGAGTAAAAATTGATATTATGACTAAAATTCCTGCTATTAACGGAATAATAAATATATTTCTTGGTTCATTCATAAATCATCAAATAAAACTTATAATATTTTTTAAGAGTATAACACCTATATTAAATTTATGTACATTACTGTCTTAGCTGTTGTGATTTTATCATTTATCAATTAATCAAAGATTTTCATAGTTTGGGATTTGTATAAACGAATATTTGAACAAATTTACTTAAAGCCTAGCTGTAATATTATTAAAAATTAGACCGTACTTTCTTAAGAACCATTTCTTTATATCCCATTTTTTAAATAAAAACATAGTTCCGAAACATTTTCAGATATAAAACACATATTTTCGAAGAATAGGAAAATATAAATATGTAGATCAATATAGATCATATTGATACTAATTCTATTTTAAATCTACAGAAAAAAAATCGTGTACTAAGTAGTTGAGACCTATGGTCGCAACCGTTGAGGATTTTGAAAGATCAAAAGAATTTTTTGAGAGTGGCGATATACTCAATACAATAGAAAGTTATGAAAAAGCGATAAATCAAATCGAACGCACAAAAACAATTAACGAAGAAGAGTTAATTAACTTTCTTAATAAAATATTAAAACATTGTCAAGAAAATAATCTTAAAAACGAAGAAGCGATGGTTCTTAGAGCTTTGGGAAGAACATATACTAAATTTAAACAATATCCATTAGGTTTAAAATATTCTTATCAATCTCTAAAGATTCAAAAGAAATTAGGTAAAAAGCTGGATATAGCGGAGAGTTTAGTTTTCTTAGCTGAGGATCTTGAGGTTTCAAGTAATTATAATGAATGTGTCAAAACATTTAGTGAGGCTGCAGAAATTTATCGCGAATTAGGGAAACTACGAAAAGAAAAAGAAGTAAAAAAAGAAATTTCTCGATTAAAAGAATTCTTAAAAGAAATGACAGAGGATGAGTATCTACTGCATAAATTTAACATTGATAAATTCTAAATTAAAATAAGTTATCGAAGACATATCTAAAATCTTTCTTTTTTTTAATATTTTTTTTAAAACCTTCTAATGAACTATATTTTATAATTTTCATATAAGATTTTTAGTTTACTTTGAGCATAAATAAGGATTTCTCTTACTGAACGCCCAGTTGACCTACTAATGTTTTTTAAATCTTCATATTCAGGTTTTATATTAACTACTTTTTTGTCTTTTTCTGTTTGAAAGTAAGAGACTTTATATCTTAAATCATATTCATTCTCATTAATTTGAATTTTTGTTATAATAATTTCTCTATCAATACAAACTCTTTTTATAGTGTTAAATCTTACTCCAAGAGTGCCTAATTCACTTATTATAGTTTCAATTATATCAAAGCTATTTTCAGGACGGCAGAGTACTTTAATTACTTGGCTTGGTCTATTTTTTTTGGTAATACTTGGTATAACTTGAATATCAAGAATTTGTTTAGTTTCTAAAGTTTTAATAAAATTACCTATAAGTTCTCCAGATACATCGTCCACATCTGTCTCTAAAATAGTGATATCCTCAATATATTTCTGAAGAGGATTGTGAAGAGATTTAGTTTCAAGATAGAAACTTTCTCCATAGAAAATTCGCAATATATTTAGAAAATCCTTAAACTCTTTCACTCCAGTACTATATACAACTTTTTCAAGAATCATTTCATTAGGATAAATCAAATAAGTGGGATCTAAATTCACAAGTAAAGCGGCTCCGGTGGGTGTTACTAACTCGCTTTCGATAGGTCCATTTACAAGAACTAACTTTGATTGTTCTAGTATTTTTATAGTGGCAGGTGCAGGAATTGCTAAGATTCCATGAGCAGTTTTAACTTTTCCTGCTCCCAAAGGTAATTTGCTACAAAATATTTTAAAATCATTCTCAAAACATCCTAATTTATCTAAAGTTTTTGTAACACCTAAAATATCTACCAAGGTATCCACAGAACTTAATTCATGAAGATGTATATTTTCTATTAATTTACCATGTACTTCTGCTTCTGCTTGGAATAATGTTTCTAAAACGTTAATAGCATAATTTTTTGCCGATTCTGAATATTTTTTTTCACTTAAAAAGGTTAGTAATGCATTTTTTAAACTCTTAGAGGATCTTTGGTGTTTATCTTCCTCAATATCTAGTTTAAGTTGATTAACCATTATCCCAGTTCTCTTAACTTTTACCAAATCTATTTCAAGTTTCTTAACTCCCTTTAAATAATTTTTTAGTTCAATAAGTTCATCTATTACGTCCTTAGGGTTAGATATTAATTCTAAGAGTGAAGTTAAAAACATATCCCCAGAAATTCCAGAATTAGAAGCGTCAATATATAATGATTTCATTTATTCTTTCACTTTTTCATGAAATTTAATTACATTTTCTTAATTGGCTATATGGATAAATTATCAATACTAAAAAAATAAATTCTAATTCTTTTATGATAATTATATAAGTATTATTATCTAATAATGTTAAATTAAACTAATAATTTTAGGACACTATAATGAGTGAACTCCAAACTATCAAATGTTATTTAAATCAATTGCCCGCCACATTAATAAAAATATTGGGTATTAACCCTCCTTTCGATACTATTCCAGAACCAGTTGATTCTATTACGGAGTCATATCAGGGCATTGAAAGAATCGTTATAATTCTTATAGACAATTTCGGCTTGTTTGAGCTCACATTTCATAAACCCGAATTCATGATAAGGCAATCACAAATGATGTTATTGTTATCTACTAAGAATCCTTATACCTTAGGAGTTTTACATCAAATTCTTTATGGCGGATTCGAAAAAGAACCAAAAGGATTTCATCTCTTGCGATTTCTTAATAATAATGGAAAAAAATCATGTTTCATTGGAAGGAAAAAGGATTTGGCCAGATATGATGGTGGTACGTATTCGGTTGCTAAAGATACTGACATGGCAACGTGGATTGAAAGCGCTAAGACAATCAATAATTATGATTTTTCATGGATGCATTATTTAGATTTCGAAAATTTACATAAACAGCAACAAGCTTTAAAGCAAAGAACACCTGAAGATTTGATCGAAAAATTAATTTTGCGTACTGACAAATGGATCTTAGGAAACTATAAACAATTACGACCTAATTCTTTAATGATAATTTTAGGAGATCATGGCCGGGTAAAATTAGACTTAGAATATTCTGGTAAAATTGCTCAATGGCGTGAGGCCTCGGTCCCTGTTGCTATTTTGATCGCTAAATAGGAAAATTTACAACATGTTTTACAATAAAAATGATTTTAAAATACTATGTAAAGAATCGAGAAAGAGAATATTCTAACCATTATCTTTTTTAAGTAAAAATAATTCAATATAAAGTCTCAGCAACAAAAAAAAAAATATTTTGCGAAATATGGAGGAATATAAACGTTTTACAATTTCTCTTCCTAAAAAATTATACAACGAGTTTGAGTTATTTAGAAAGACCCTTGATATCTCTAGATCAGATGCAATTAGGAAAGCAATGAAAGCTCTAATGATAAGTGAAGAAAACATATCAATTTCCTCTGGAAACGTTGTAGGTTGTATCTCTATAATAATGGGTCATAAACATTTCGAGCATAAGGAAAATCATATAGATACAAAAGAAGAAGATGGAATAGATAATCATTCTAAATCCATAGATCATGATCATTCCTATCATAGACACGATTATGGTTCAAGACCCATTTATGCAAGTATCCAACAAACAGATGAAATATTAAAAACTGATATACAACATCATTTTCATGATATTATTATCTCTACCTTACACGTTCATTTAGAATTTGAAAAATGTTTAGAAATTATCGCGGTTTCAGGACCATATGAACGTGTGAAAAAGTTAAAAGATGATCTTCAAAGATTAAAAAGCATAATTTCTGTTGGCTTTTTCATAATTGACAAGGAATTGAAATAGGATTAGTATTCATTATAAGCTTAATAAGTAGCTCTATAAGTAAAAGGAGAGAAAGTAGAATAAAAAATTCTACTTAATTAAGAGTAGAATTAAAGGATAAGGCGATTTTTTGAGAATTTTTTATTCTATTATTGTGTGTGTAATATTTATAGAGTATAAAAAGAGTCATTTAAATGAAAATACAGTGATGGATTATTAATTTTTTTGCAAAGTTTCTTTTTAAATCTTTATCAGTACCAGGCAAAATTGGAAAAAAATAGTGAAGTAAATAAATTTTAAAAAAAATGTAAAATTTTTATCTTTTATCTAATCAACCTATTTCGTTTATAAATCTCTTTCTTGAACCGTTTTTCGATTATTTGCCTTTGCACGCGCGACTGCTTTCTCCAAAAGCTCTATGAGAATGGAATTCAGCTTATTTCCATCAAGAACCTCGCTGGCCGTGTTACAATTCTTAGATTTTATATATTCCTTTACTTTGCTCTTAACGAAAAGGGTTTCTACTGCTGGTTTTTTAGCCATTTTTTATTCCTCCTTTTATTAAAATTTTTATTCTTATTTTAAAATAAATTTGTATTTAAAATATAATTCTCTTAGCTTATATTTAAACTTAGTTGAAAGACCATCATAGAAGGTTAATATTATCTGTCTAAACTTGTTTTAGAAAAAACAAATCCTTACACGGTCTAGCCTTAGATTTTAAAGTTTGACAAATTAATCAATCATAAAAACAACTAGTTCACTGAAACCTCTTTTAAAAGTAGATATTTTTAAAATTTTTAAGAAATTCTAACTAGAATGTGAGGAAACATATAAAAAAATGAGATATTAGATTCTATTTGCCTAAAGGGTTTAATTATTATAATTTCTAGCATTTATTAAATTCAGTCAATTATTCTTAATTCAAATTCATTTGATTTGGAAAATAAAGAATGAAAGTAGTATCATTAAACGGAAATTGGAAATGTAAGCCTGATTTTGATAATATTGGTATAGAAGAGGGGTGGTATTTACTCGAAAATTACAATAATAACGACAATAGTCTAATCAATATAAAGATTCCAAAAAGCTTTAACCTCTTAAAGAATTTCGGAGTTTTTGAGGGGATATTTTGGCATTTCTATCAATTTAGTCTCAATAAATTATTAGATATAAGTACTTATAAATATCAAATTAGATTTAAAGGAAGTAATTATAAAACTCAGGTTTGGTTAAATGGAGAGTTTTTAGGTGAACATGATGGTGGTTTCACCCCATTTTATATCAATATTAGTGACACTCTTACGCAGAAAGATAATTTACTTGTAGTAAGGGTTGATAATATTCGGGAAAAAGAGAGGGTTCCAGCTATTTTTTTTGATTGGTTTAATTGGAGTGGAATTTATCGTGACGTTGATTTATTATTATTAAAAAAAAATCGAATAAAAGATGTTGTAATAAAAACAACATTAAATACATTAAATCTATGCACTGTTAAAATTAGCTATAAAATAATTGGCTATCTTTCATTTAAATGGCAAGTATCAGATTTATATCATTCAAATACCTTATATGAAGGTGATATCTTCGAAGGTTCTGGAGTAGGGGCTATTACTTTAAAAATGGATAATCCTAAACTATGGTCACCAGATAATCCTAATTTATATTATCTCAAAATAATTGATACATCTACAAATTTCAAGAAAGATATTCTCTATGAATATCACTTTGGAATAAGACAAATTGAAGTTATAGGTTCTAATATTTTATTAAATAAAAGAAAGATCCAATTAAAAGGAATTAGTCTTCATGAGGAATATATGCCATTTGGACGTACGATTCCATACGAAAAAAGATTAGAGGATATTAAAACAATAAAGTCATTAGGATTTAATGCATTGAGAAGTGCTCACTATCCACATGATGAAGATTTGTTAGAAATTGCCGATAAGTTTGGACTTTTAATCCTTGAAGAAATTCCAGTCTATTGGAATTGCAACTTTAAAAGTAATGAAGTATTTAAAGTGGCTGCGAGAATGTTACGCGAATTAATAAAAAGGGATATTAATCATCCATCTGTTATTTGGTGGAGTGTGGGTAATGAAATTCCTATCCATAAACGGGAATGCTCTAGATTTATAAAAAGGTTAATGGTATTGGCTAGAAACTATGATGACACTCGAATAATTACTTATGTCTCACGGAAGTTAATAACTGATTTGACAAGAAGATATGCTGATGTTGCCACGATTAATTCATATTTTGGATGGTATTTTGGGCATGAAAGAATGTTAAGTCTTTTTTTAGATATTATGACTGCACCCCTTTTTACTAAACCTTGGATTTTCACTGAATTTGGAGCAGGAGCAAAATTTGGATTTCATGATGATTGGAAGAATCAAACCAAATTTACTGAAGAAAGACAGCTTTATTTACTTGATTATACAATTAGAACAATAAATTCAAACCAATGCTTTAATGGGTGGTTTATTTGGATATTTAGAGATTTTCGTACTCTTATGAAAAGTGGTAAATACCAACAAGGTTTCAATAGAAAAGGAATTGTAAGTGAAAAATCACATGAAAAAAAAATGATATATTATAAAATTCCCCAATTAATTGAAAAACAAAGAAAAGTATTAAACACCAAACTTTTAGGGATAATTCTCTGGATAATCTTCTTTCCTTTCTCATACTTAATTCTTACTCATTTAATCACTCTTTTGGCAGATTTATATGGAAAAATTGGTT